>JANXXZ010000100.1 GCA_025350385.1 Bacteroidales bacterium | reverse complement strand
CCGCCGTCATACGTTCGTTGATGAGCGAAGCCGGCTGAATCGCAAATTTCCCGCTTGTATAAAGATGTCCGTTTCCTGAGCCGTTTTCACCATGACAGCCTATACAGAAACGGGTAAATAACTCCTTACCCTTCACGGTATTTTCCGCCGATATTTCAAGCGGGTTCACCAGTTCCTTTCCTGCAAGCAGGCGGCCTTCAGGTGTGGCAGGGTACTGATAAGGAATGAATCCTCTCGGGATTGTTCCTGCAACCGGCATCTGTTCGGTCATCCCATTGGCGAACACATTATTTGGTGTATAGGTCTCGAAGGCAAGTGAGTGAGCCATATCCGGAAAATACTCATAGCCTTTCTGGTTACGGGTACGGTCGCACGAAGTGAACGAGAGTGCAAGCACAGCCGCTGCCGGTATAATCAAACGCTTCATATTGATGAGATAACCCATTGTTATATTTTTTAACAGCTAGCTGGTTTTCAAAGTTCCTTGGTATATACTTCCTCCGCGCCGCAATCCTTCAGCATCTTGTTCAGATCATCAAACCCGGTACCGGCTTTCTCGCTGTCAAATACCATTACAAATTTATCATCCGTCGAACGCAGGTCAGGCAGAACATACTTTTTGCCGGGATAAATTTTGGCCCGTATCGAAAAAGTGAACAGGCTCAGAATTGTAATGCTGGCAATAGTAAGCACGAGGGTAATGATGATAAAGGATGGGAAAGCGCTGGTCGGTTTTCCTCCGTAGTTTATCGGCCAGCTTATAACCGAAGTATAATAAAGAAAAGCGAGTACCGCAACAGCCGCTGAAAATCCATACAGGAAAGCAACAAAGGTAAAACGTGATTTCTGTCCCATAGCCTCAATCACCTCATGCATTGGATAAGGCGTGTAGATTTCATCAATCTTCACTTTTTTCTCTTTTACCGCTTTAATGCCGGCAAGCAGTTTCTCTTCTTCAGCAAAAATGCTCACGAAATAGGGTTTGCTCATAGTCGTTAGCGGTTATTAATGTTTCTTGGTGTATTTAGTGATGCTCGTCGGTTTCAGGACGCTTTTTACTTCGCTGATGGCTATCATCGGGATAAAGCGGAAGAACAACAGCACACCGGTAATAAATATTCCAAGGGTCCCGATGTAAATACCAATCTCAACCCATGTAGGGCTGTATAAGGTCCAGGATGAAGGCAGGTAATCTTTGGCAAGGGATGTAACAACTATGTTGTAACGCTCGTACCACATTCCTACATTGATCACCAGCGATATGATAAACAAGGCGGTAATGTTGTTCCGTACCTTCTTCGACCACATGAGTTGGGGAATGACCGCATTGCAGGTGATCATCGCCCAGAACATGAATGTATAGGTGCCTGTGATCCGGTTGTGGAAGAAGGTAAACATTTCATATTCATTCCCGCCATACCAGGCCATGAAGACTTCGGTAGCATAAGACGATCCCATAATGAGTGAAATGAATACGAGGATACGTGCGATGGCATTCAGGTGGGCATCGGTAACATACTGTTCGAGCTTGTAAAACTTGCGGATTACAATCATCAGGGTCATAACCATGGCAAATCCGGAAAAAATAGCGCCTACCACAAAATAGGGAGGGAACAGGGTAGTGTGCCATCCGGGGATCACGGAACTGGCAAAGTCGGTCGACACAATACTGTGCACCGAAACAACCAGCACGGCTGCAATTCCGCCAAGAATATAACTCAGTCCTTCATAGCGGAGCCATTCTTTTGAACTTCCGGTCCATCCGAATGCCAGGAGGCCGTACACAGCCTTTTTTACTTTGCTTTTAGCCTTGTCGCGGATGGAAGCAAAATCAGGAACCATCCCGAAATACCAGAATGAAGCTGAAATGAGAAGATAAGCGCTGATAGCGATAAAATCCCAGAACAAAGGCGAATTAAAGTTCACCCAGAGTGAGCCGCGCGTGTTGGGATACGGGAAAATATAGAATGCCAGCCATACGCGCCCCATGTGGATAGCGGGGAATATTGCGGCACACATAACTGCGAAAACGGTCATGGCTTCGGCGGCCCGGTTGATGGAAGTACGCCATTTCTGGCGGAGGATCAGCAGGAATATCGAGAACGCGGTCCCGGCATGTCCGATACCGATCCACCATACAAAGTTGATGATTTCCCAGCCCCAGGCTACTGAATTGTTAACTGCCCAGGTGCCAAGTCCATAACGGACCGTCATATATAACGCAACCATTCCCCATGCGGCAGCCATCAGGCTTATACCCATCGCTACCTTCCACCAGATGGGTGCCCTGGCATCAATGGGCGCAATAATGTCGCGGGTAATCTGGCTGTAATCTTTATTCCCCAGGATCAGCGGACCTCTTACTTCGGCTTTGTACATAATTGTTAGAGGTTATCTTTTAGATTATTAGTTTTTTGCATTATTTTCTGTGCTTTGTTCCCTTGGTTCAGGAAACCTTTCCTTCATCCCGGTTCCTTACTTTGGTCATATAGCCAACCGATGGCAGGGTATGAACATCTTCGAGCAGGTGATACGTCCGTTCGTTATTGAAGAGTTTCGAAATGCGGCTTTCCGGGTCGTTCAGGTCACCAAACACCATGGCTCCGGCAGGACAAGCCTGCACACAGGCCGGGAGGATGTCGCCGTCGCGGAGCTCCCGGTTTTCGAGTTTTGCCAGGAGTTTCTTTTCCTGGATACGCTGCACACAGAAGGAACATTTCTCAACCACTCCGCGTTCACGAACCGTAACATCAGGATTTAACACCATGCGGCCAAGATCAGAATTCATGTTATAATCGAAAGCCTCATTGGTGGCATACCTGTACCAATTGAAGCGACGAACCTTATAAGGACAGTTATTGATGCAGTATTTCGTTCCGATGCAACGGTTGTAAGCCATCTGGTTCAACCCTTCGTTACTGTGGTTGGTTGCCGATACCGGGCATACGTTTTCGCAGGGAGCATTATCACATTGCTGGCACATCACAGGCTGGAAGTACACCGAAGGATTCTGGGGGTCTTCTGAATAATAACGGTCGATACGGATCCAGTGCATAATCCTTGTCATAGCTACCTGTTCTTTGCCGACAACGGCAACATTATTCTCAGCCTGGCAACCGATTACACAGGCGCTGCAGCCTGAACAGGTATTTAAATCAATCCCGAGCCCCCAATGGTGGCCCGCGAAAATGAATTCCTTATACAGGGTAAACTTCTGTTTTTCATATTCTTCGTGAATCTCGTTACCGGCATTCGGTTTTTTCTGCCATTCGGACAGGTTGGTTTCACGCACAATCGGCCTGTTTTCCATCGAATGGTGCATCTGGGTGGAAGCCAGCTTATACTGGTTGCCTATCGACCTCACGGTCCCAACAGAAATGGAGTTTTTACGGAAGCCGTTTTCTGCCTTCATAAAATGAAAGACATTCTTACCTGTTCCGTCGGCAACTTTACCGGTTTCGGATCGGCCATATCCGTATGCAATCCCAATGGTTCCTTCAGCCTGCCCTGGTTGGATAAAGGCAGGTAGTTCAATCCGTTCATCAATATAAAGAACATCACCGTTTTGAATTCCATCTCTTTCAGCCATTTTTGGCGGTATAGCGGCGAAATTATCCCAACAGACCTTTGAAATCGGGTCAGGCATTTCCATCATCCAGGGATTGTTGGCATGGTATCCATTCCCAAGGGCAATAGTTTCATAGAATACCAGTTCTGTTGCTCCGGATTTTGTTGCTGGATGCGTTTTTGTGGCAGCTGTATCAAGCGCGGTTGAGTTGAATTCCGGTAAGGTCCATGCGGGATTAGGCAATTCAAAAACGCCCTCCTGCAGGGAATGATTCCAGAAATCCCGGAAGCTTCCGTATTTTGATTGTTTCCCATACAGGCTTGTTTCCCAGTATTTCTGAATAGCGGCATGGTAATCAAGGGTTGAACCGCTCCATTTGAGAAGGCTGTCCTGCACCTGACGCGTATTGAATATATTCCGGATTGTCGGTTGTTGTAAAGTAAACTGGTCTTTTTTCGGTTCCGCGTCGTTCCACGACTCAAGGTAATGATGATCAGGGCATACATAGCCGCAGAGTTTTGTGGTTTCGTCCCGGGCTGTGGCAAAACTCAGGGTGAACGGAACCTTTTTAAGCCCTTCCCTGAAACGTGTTACATCGCCGTAATTATAGACCGGGTTGGAATTATAAAAGAAGATGGCTCCCACGTTACCTGCATTCATTTCTGTTACCAGGTTTTCCATGTCCTGGTCGAAGCCCTGGCGCAGGTTGAGTGTAGTACCTAAATCGATGGTCGTACCAAAATTGCCTAAATGCATATTGATTGCATTCACCACAACCTGGATAGCCGCGTCATTTATGCCACTGATTACCAGCGATTTCCCTTTTGCAGCCATTAATTTAACGGCCAGCTCCTTCACACTAACAGTTGAAACCGGTGCCGGATAAGTTTTACCTCCTGAAGCAACTGCAATTTCGTTGTACAGGTTGAGGATGACCGCAACCTGCTGACTGGGTTTAATAGCAAAACGCTTGTCGGCATTCGCACCCGTAAGCGACATGCCTGATTCAAAAACATATAGTTCGGAGATATTTTTTTTGTTGTCGGTCAGTCGGCGGCCTTCTGCCCACCTGCGGGTATATTCAACAGGTGAAAGCCAGGTTCCGAGAAAATCAGCGTCAAAGCTGACAAGCACATCAGCCTTCTCAATATGGTAATCCGGAACAACCTGCAATCCGAAACAATCCTTATTTGCCTGTAGAATGGCAGAAGCCGATACCGGATCATAGGTAACTACTTTTGTTCCCGGGTATTTTGCAATGAACTCAGTGAATAGTTGTCGGGTAGTCGGGCTGACAACAGTAGGAGTAAGGATCACAATAGCTTTTCCTGAAGCTGCGGCAGCAGTTAGTTTTGTCAGGATTTTCTGGTCAATCATTTCCCAACTGGTATCCAGTCCTCCGATCAAAGGATTCTTTATACGACCGCCATCGTCATAGAGGCTCATTACTGAACCCTGAACGCGGGCGCTGGTTCCTCCTTTGTTGAAGGAGGAGAGATCATTTCCCTCAATTTTAATGGGTCTTCCGTCACGAACCTTAACAAGAATACTGCAGAAGTCGTGCCCGTCAAAATAAGTAGAAGCATAATAATTGGCCATGCCGGGGGTTACCTCCTCCGGTTTATTCAGGAATGGAATGGCTGTATTTACAGGATTCTTGCAACTGGTTGCTATGGCAGCTGTTGCAAAACTGAATCCGGCTAATTTGAGGAAACTACGCCTCGAAGATGGTTTGTTTGCAATCTCCTCATTGATCAGTTCAAGCAACGATTTTGAAGCATCCTCGTCGCGACTGCCCGGGTTTTCGACGGGTAAATCGTTTCGTTCTTCAAGGCTTTTCCAGTATTTCTTTTCCATTAGTATAAATGGTATTGTTTTAACTTCTTAAAGGTTGAATTTTGATGTGTAAATCATTCTTTCAGTGGGAAATACTTTTCTGCAAATTCCTGAACCTGTAGTTTAACCAATGAAGTTGAATTGATTTCAAATTAATAATGGCATTTCGAGCAATCAAGTCCCCCGATTTGTTCCACTGTTACCTTTTTGATCTTACCCGACTTTAGGTCATCATGGATCTTCTTGTATGAATCGTAGTATTTATTATCAGCAAAATGAACCGGAGTGCGTCGATGGCAATTCACGCACCAGCCCATGGAGAGGTCGGCAGCTTGTTTAACCAGATCCATATTTTCAACAAGCCCATGGCATTGCTGGCATTTAATCGTGCCGACTACAACATGCTGGGCATGGCTGAAGAATACATGATTGGGCAGTTTATGGATGCGTACCCAGGGGATTGATTTCCCTGATTCAATGGCGCGGTAAATCTTGTGGATTTCAAACTTACCCGAACGGGCTCCCTGGGTAACCACTTTATGGCAGTTCATGCACAGGCTGGGCGATGGCATCCCCGCCGACTTGCTGTAGGAGGCAATGCTATGGCAATACTGGCAGTCAGTTTTGTTCTGGCCTGCATGCACTTTATGCGAAAACTTTACGGGTTGATCGGGGGCGTAGTTTTTGGTACGGCCAAGCAACCGGCTTTCCTGGATTGCCAGGGTTGTATGGACAGACAGGCCGCTCACAAGGATCAATGCATGAACAATTTTATATTTGACTTTCTTAAAAACCAGGAGATCCGCCAGGGCCAGGGCCATGAGGAATCCCATTACCAGGAAAAGAAGGAGACGGCCGGGAAAAGTTGTTTCGGTGATAAGCCCGGTTTTGGATACTTCCGACAGGAAGGCTGAAATATCGAAAATTTCTTTATCTGAAAGTTGCAAACCCTTATGGACTTCAGTCATTTTTTGTGAAGTCGGCGTTGACAGCACCTGGTAAAGGTTTGTTCCGTTGGGCGCTTTCCAGGCCATCGCCAGGTCGACTGCAGAGGGGTTAAAGTTCAAGGTATCTGTAGCAACGGTTCCATGACAGGAAGAACAATTAAGTGTAACGCCCTTTTCAGCTGTGATCAAACCATAAAACAGCCGTTCCCCGCGTTTTATTTCTTCGTTGCTAAATCCGTCCTTTTTGGTGATATCTACAGTAACTGCCCTGGCAGCAGCTGGCTTATAGGTTTCAATATAATTTATGACCTGGGCAATATCATCGTCAGTATAAGATTTGTGATCTGGCATGGGAATCTTACCGTTTGCGTTGAAAACCTCAACGGCAGTCTTATCCCCGGCATTTACCAGATCCTGCGATGCCCTGATGAATTTTGCCATCCAAGCTTTATCACGCCGTTTGGTGACATCCTTTAATCCTGGACCAACCAGTTTTTCTTCGCTTATTTTGTGGCATACGGCACAGTCCTTTTCAAAAATGGCCTTACCCTTGGAATTTTGATCTGTAGCTACAGAAGAAAGCAAAATGCCCGAAAGCAAGAGGGTGACAGGTATGGCAAATTTCAAACCGGCTATTCTTCGTTTGATCGCTGCGTGTTTATGCATACGTCCTTTTTGATTAACTGGGTATAATAACGACTCAGGCGGAAATGCAATTGTCACACTCCGCCAGCCGTTTCTGATCGTTCGGTTTACTCAATGTCCTATTCGAAAATGAGTAGTAAAATCTAATCATTCGTGTGGGGTAAAGTATTGGTTTGTTAATACCTTCACAGCACAGCGAATTTAAAAATTTATCAGTACTTCCGCAATATGGTTTCCACGAAATAGCCCTAACTTTCTAGTTTGGAATTAGTCCAAATAGCACAATTTTAAAAGTACATGAGTTAAACTATTCATATACAGTCAAGTAAAATACAATTTCGTCTTCTAAATAAAAAACATAATTCAAAGAAAAAGGTATCTAAATACCTGAATTATTTTATATAAGATGATAATGTTATTCTATCATGTCCATTAAATAGCCAGAGAATAGATATCCAGTTAAGCTTTTAACAGCAGGATTTTAAGAGTTTATTGAAATGTATGTGATGAATATTAATCAGATAGTTACCAGCTTCCGCCGGCTCCTCCGCCTCCAAAGCCTCCGCCTCCAAAGCCGCCGAAACCA
>JANXXZ010000082.1 GCA_025350385.1 Bacteroidales bacterium | reverse complement strand
TATTTATTGATTTTATGCTGCATGAGCCCCTCAGCCATGGGTGAGCGGCAGATATTCCCAAGGCAAACCATGAGTATCTTCATGGATAAATGTTTCCCCAAAAGTAATGAATTTACTGCAAAAAAGAATGACCGGTGAAATTGAACCGGTTAATCGTTCCTGTTAATCAAATTGTTCAGATCAACAAAGGATTATTAATGAATAAAATAAAACCTGTCTCTTTGATTAGAATTTAATCCTTTTTTCAAGCTCTTCTACGTACAGTCTGAATTGTTTATCCGTTTCAATCAGGTTAGTGACGGTACGGCACGCGTGGAGTACAGTGGCATGATCCTTATTCCCGCAATGCAGCCCGATAGTGGCAAGCGATGCCTTGGTGTGTTTCTTCGAGAAGTACATGGATAATTGCCGGGCCTGAACGATGTCTCTTTTCCTGGTTTTGGAATTGAGCGCATCAACCTGTATACTGAAATAATCACAGACAATTTTCTGGATAAAATCAATTGATATTTCGCGTGTGGTGTTTTTTACGAATTTATCAATCATCTGGCGGGCCAGTTCAAGCGTGATCGCCTTTTTATTGAGTGACGACTGAGCCATGAGCGAAATCAAAGCACCTTCCAGTTCCCTGATATTCGTAGTGATACAATAGGCAAGGTATTCTATTACCTCGTCCGGCATTTCAATACCGTCTTTATAGATGCGTTTTCGCAGAATGGCGATACGCGTTTCGAGATCTGGTACCTGGAGATCAGCTGCAAGGCCCCATTTGAAACGTGAAAGAAGCCTTGGTTCAACACCCTTCAGTTCAGAAGGTGCTTTATCGCTCGTGATAACCAGTTGCTTGCCTTGCTGATGTAAGTGATTGAAAATGTGGAAGAAAACGTCCTGGGTTTTTTCTTTACCCGACATGAATTGTATATCGTCAACGATCAGTGCATCGATCATCTGGTAAAAATGCACGAAATCGTTCTGGTTGTTGTTGCGCACCGAATCAATAAACTGTGCCATTAATTGTTCGGCAGCAACGTAAAGTACTGTTTTTTCCGGGAAATTATTTTTAACCTGCAAACCAATCGCATGGGCTAGGTGCGTTTTCCCTAGTCCAACCGGGCTGTACAGGAAAAGTGGATTGAAAGCAGTTTTGCCTGGATTGCAGGCGACTGCATAACCGGCCGAGCGGGCCAGTCGGTTGCAATCACCTTCAACGAAATTATCGAACGAATAGGATTCGTTTAGCTGGGAATGAACCTGAATCTTCTTAAGACCCGGAATTACAAATGGGTTGGGAATTTCTTTTGATGAGCTAGAATTCAGATCAATGGGCATTGCAACAGAAGGATTGGTAGTTGCTTTTCGATTACTGGTTGGGATCTTGATTGTATATGGGTCATTAGGGTAAGCGCCGTCCATGACAATACTATATTCGAGCCTTCCGGAAGGACCCAGTTCATTCCTGATTGTCTTTTTGAGCAAAGTTATGTAATGTTCTTCAAGCCATTCATAAAAAAACTGGCTGGGTACCTGGATGGTGAGAACATTATTTTCAAGTTTAACGGGTTTTATAGGTGCAAACCAGGTTTTGAAGCTTTGATAAGTGAGATTGTCACGAATTACTTTCAGGCAATTTTCCCAAACTTCATCGTACAATTCTTTCATTTCTACAATTTCTTTATTCAGCATGGTAAGTTGGAATGGAATAAGAATTTATGATTCAATCAGATAGCCTAGAAAGGTTTCGAGATAAATGTATCGCAAAGAAAAAGCATATTTGATTGTTCAAAATTCAACTCTTCAAAGTGGAAAAAAAAATTTAATACCTATTGATTTTTAATTAATTTATGTGTATATGGAAAAACACCTAAAAATTAATTTTGAAATTCTACAATTTAGATCAGATTGTTTTTAAGTAGCTAATTTTTAGACCACTTAGCCTTTCGAATCGGGAACAAACACGGGGTGAATCCATGCGACGAATGGCGAATTCGACAACACACTTCATGCCAAAATCACTAAACAGGAGGTCTGCTGAATCTTCTTTTATAATTTTCATTACTTCATTCATATTGGCGTACTCATAATCAAGCCGGTATACTTCTTTCACTATGCAATTACTTACCTCTGCATTGCCAATCGCTTCTCTGGCTGCAGTTTTGTAAGCATTTATTAAACCGCTGACACCTAATTTAGTTCCGCCATAATACCTTATTACTACAACTAAAATATTGGTAAGATCACTCGAAAGAATTTGCCCGTATATGGGCCTGCCAGCAGTACCCGATGGTTCTCCGTCGTCGTTTACCCGCCATGCCGATTTATCGGCTCCCAGCATATAGGCATAACAATGATGGGTCGCATCAAAATAGTGTTTCCTAAAAATTTCGAGATGTTCTTTAACCTGCAGTTCAGTCGTTACCGGGATAGCATGGGAAATAAACCTGCTTCCCCGGTCGCGGAATAGTCCTTGCGAAGGTTTTTCAATGGTAAGGTATTGATCGCTAAACAACATAAATGAGTCAGTAAACTCTTCAAAATAAACGGATAATACCAATAGTTATCCGCGGAAATCATTCTCGGCAAAAGTAATATGCCTCAACGACTAATAAAAGTGATGATGATTTTATATAGTGTATTTACTACTTTTGTCCGTTCTTTTTAATCAAACAGAATGACTCGAAAATATAGATAGATATATGACGGGTTTTTCTTTCATTTTATTCTTCTGATAGTAATACTTCTACCTTGAGTAATCACATCGGCGAATTTGCAGCATTGCTAACAACTCTTTTCTGGACTATTACTGCACTTTCGTTTGAAACAGCCGGTAAGCGCATCGGTTCCCTGCATCTTAACCTTCTTCGACTGGCTATGGCATTGGTTTTCCTGTCCGTATTTTCCTGGATACAGAGAAGCATGCCATTCCCTGCAGATGCATCTGTATATCAATGGACCTGGCTCTCCATTTCAGGACTAGTGGGTTTTGTGATCGGCGATTTTTGCCTTTTCCAGGCATTCATAATCATCGGCGCCAGGGTATCAATGTTGGTAATGACTCTGGCTCCTCCAATCGCTGCTTTGGCCGGATGGTACTTTCTTGGTGATTCAATTTCAATTCTTGGGATCATCGGTATGGCACTGACTTTATTTGGAATAGCCCTGGTCATATTTGTCAGGATGCCGGCCGGGAAAATCAGTGAATCCCGATCAGCCAAGGTTAAGTTGGCCCATCCCCTGAAAGGAATTCTTCTTGCGTTGGTTGCTGCTGGAGGGCAGGGGATCGGGCTGGTATTGAGTAAACACGGAATGAACCATTATGATCCTTTCTCATCATCGCTTATCAGGGTAATCGCAGGCTTCCTCGGTTTTGCCGTTCTATTCACGGTTCTTGGAAAATGGAAAGAATTACCTGCATCCTTTCACGATCGGATCGCAATGAAATGGCTTACGGTGGGTGCAATTTTCGGTCCATTCCTGGGAGTGTCCTTTTCCATGATAGCCGTTCAACATACAAGTGCCGGCATTGCTCAAACCATAATGTCGTTGGTTCCGGTGCTAATTATTCCGCCATCAATTTACATTACCAAAGTGATGCCCAGGGCGAGAGAAATTCTTGGGGCAGTGCTGGCCGTGATTGGGGTTACGCTGTTCTTTTTATAGAAAACCAGGGAAATTTATTATTTGCAGGATCATAAGTCCATAGTCCGAAGGCCGGAATCTGAAGCCCGGACATCGGAATCAGAAGCCAGAAATCGAATGGCAGAAAAAAAGAATTGGACTCATCTTCCTTTAATATCGCCTATCGTTGCCAATCTTATGCACTTCATTTGCCTGAAACAGAACACTATCTGTTATCCGGATTATTGGATCACTACTTTGATAAGAACTTGTACGAAAATCCTATTCCGAGAATTTCCTTAAATTGAGTTCTTGGCCCTTTATGTTCCGGATCGGCAGCAGTGGGCGCTGAAATCAGAACATCATCATCATAAATAAGTGAAGTTGAGAAGGTTGCTGAGATAAATTTATTTACTTTCATGCTGAGCAGAACATCCCAGTTAACATCAATGTTTTGCGGTTTCTTTAAATAATTGGAGAAGAAATCGGCTTTGGTCTGAAGGCTTATGTTTTCCATCAGGTCGATCCTGTATGCCATGCGCAGATATCCCCCGAATTCCTGCCTGAATACATCTCCGCGGGAAACTCCGAAAGCTCCTGAATCAGACAGAGCTTTATCATTTACAATAGTAATTTTCCCGGTAAGCGGTGCAAAGAAAATATCCAGATTTTTAACAGGTTTATAATTAAGCCCGGCCGCCACCAGAATATATGCAGGAGCCAGAAAGTTTGATATCCTTACGCTGTCGTTCGGGTAGTTGTATCCGGCAGCCATTTGTGTTTTGAAGTTCATTAGCACAGCATAATAGAGATTATCCTTAATTACCCGCCCGTATTTGGAGTTAAGTTCAACCCGGTCGTCAGTTTTGATGGTACCTTCCGATCCGCGTTTCATAAATCCATACCCAAAGGCTAGCGAATTATCCCAGCTCGATATCTTACTTTTATAATTGGCAAAAATGTTTAATAACCCGTTTCCGGCAACTGAGTTCTCACCTCCGGCAGCCCAGTGACTTAAGGAAGTCTGGGCGAAATTAAATGTAAAGATCCCACCGGTTTTCCAGCTTTGGACGGTATCGGTAGCAACTGTCTTGAGATCCTTTTCAGCATCGGTTACCTGCCCATAGGTCAGGACTACTATCATCATACTAAATGAAATGAGTATTGCTTTTTTCATATTTATTTGGGTCTGATGTTATTCTTAAGCTTTTCATTAATTAAGATAAAAATACTAATTATCTTAATTAGTTACTTGATTTGGGATTTTTTGTCAGCTTAATTTGCGGTGAGTACCCATTATAAGTGTGTCCCTGATCTCATCCAGCCTTGCTTTTGCAACGGAATCCCTGCTGAAAAAAATTATGAGCTCATCACAAGGATAATCGCTGCAATGTATGCAATTTATTATGCTTACTTGCCTGGCTCATTTCCTGATTCTTCATTTATTACATTCTGAAAATAACCTTCCCACATTCGACATGTAACCATCACAGTCATGAATATCGCTGAAAGCAAGAATTTTGGAATAATGATCCCTGCATTGCTGCCCAATCGGTAATATGCTGTATCAGTAGTCAGGAGATACTTCAAGCCTGGCACAAATTTACCTGCTGATACTCATTTGGTACTCTTACCTGAAACAAGCTGATGAATCAGACTGAAACGCTTATTGTCAGAAGCTTCGAGAAACCGAATTTACAGGCATTTTAATTTTGAATATCCGGAACTCAACTTACAACTAACCTTGCATTTTATTGGTAATGGGAACTGATATAGGTTAGTTTTTTATCTCTGACCTCAATCCTGCCCCTCCTGTAATAAAGAATTACCTTGTTGTTTGATGTACTTATTTTCTTTAATCCCGTGCAATAGCGTGAAGCAATATGTTTCAGGGTCATACTCCTCACTTCTACCTTATCGGAGACAAATCGTAAGACTACCATATCACATCCCTGTACCATCTCCTGAAGTCCCGGGTAATATCCTCCCGCAATGTATTTCCCTTTTAAGTCGCGGACTTCAACCCTGGCAGATTCCTGTGTAACAATGTATTGCGACTTAATCGGGTTAAACAGGAAAAGCGAAAAAAAGACTGACAGAACAACGGTTTTGTTTTGCATGGCCATTATATTAAAATCAGACTATGAAAAAATGATCAAAGACCGGTAAGCTGAAATTTTAGTCAGGATTTGAAGAGTCAACCGTACACAATCGTATTATGTAAATATAAAGAAAAAATGAGCGCTAATAACGGTTAATTGCAAATCCGGATTAAATTGTGACTACTGTTCAACTGTCATATCCCCGTTTTTTGTATTTGGATAAACTCAATGGGCGTCCCGTTTTCCTCGATAAATGCCACGATATTCCCTTCCGAAGGACTGTTTGGCTCAATAATTACCTTTTTGCCTTTAATGGCTTCATAAATGTCATCGACTTCAAAAGCCACATGGGGCAAGGTTTTTACGATTTCAGGCAAGGGACAGTCTTTTTCATACCGCATCCATTCGATGCCATATTCACTGCTTTCATAGCCAAAATGGTAGACCTTATATTCTTCCAGATATACCTCTCCTGGTATGGGCAGTGTGGTAGGTATACCCAGGTGGTGATAGGTGAGTTTTACGGGTTTGGTCATTTTGGATTGATTTGAATGAAGTGATTACCACGAAGCTGGTACACTAGAAACTACTAATTCAACATCTTTAACTCTATCTGAGCGAATTCGGCCAAATACCTGAAAAGTTTGCAGATCTGGCAGCCTGTCAGGCACGAAAAGATTTTGTTTTATACCTCCTGTTTCGTTGTAGCGTAATTCAGATTCTATTCATCGACTTCGAACTCAACCGTAAACCTGGGTGTACTTTCAAACTGGGCCGATTTTTCATCAGAGGTGTTATTCACAATGATTCGTGCCGGATCGATATGCTTTACATTCACCAGGTAATCGGTAACCACCCGGTTGCGGATTGCAAAGAGCTCTTCAACCTGCTGACTCAACCATGCCTCGTCAAGCAATTTTCGGCTTTTGAGCTGTACCAGCAGGGTAGAGGTGACTTCCGGGAGTAATTTGCTGTCGAGCCATGCGTTGAAAAGAGAATCCTTGTTTGCAATGCTGGCGGCGGCTTTCAGCTCACCGGCCGATAGGCTGTCCTTGCGGACCTGAATCACCTTTTCAAGGTAATATTTCCTTTTTGCCTCCGTAAGCGCCAGCAACTCCTTTTCTGTTTCTTTACTGACGACCTGTACCATTTTTACTTTCAGATCAGGTTTCGCGGCAAGTGATTGTTCAATCAGGTCGCGGCTTTTAAGTTGCCGGGAATCAAAGGTTTTCTGAAGGTAATCAAAACGGATCAGTTTGAGATCTTCTTCATTGGCCCCGAAAGCCTTTGCCAAAAGGTCGTAAGGGGCGTTAGCGGCCTTAATTACAAGGTTTCCCAGAATTTTCCAGATAACCTTCCTTAGTTTGTAAGTGGGATCGTTGAGATCACCTTCCACAGGAATATCCAGATTTATATTTCCTTTCCTGTCGCGCAATACGGCTATGGCAAGCCTGAGCGGCATATTGTATAATGCCTTAATGCCGCGTAACCGTTTGGTTACCTCAATCTGTTTGATATTTAAAATATTGGTGCTTTTCAGCTGACCGTCCTGGATACGGTTGGTGCTGGCATAGAACAATTTGCCCTCCACAAAGGCATGGGCTACATAAAATTTGGAGTAAGGGTTAAAATCGGAAATCCGCATGTTGTCGACTGAATAGTTGATGGCCATATTCTTGTAATCGCGCGGGTTAAAAGCCATATGTGCTTTCATCCGGCCTGAGCGGTTGGCAAGGCAGCTGAAATTAAAGGCGATACTGTCGCTTTTCGAATCG
>JANXXZ010000079.1 GCA_025350385.1 Bacteroidales bacterium | reverse complement strand
AGGCTATCGGATATGTGCGCGGCGCTGGCATTGATGCCCAGGGAAATACAAGCGGGTTTTATACTGTGAACCTTGCTGTGAACCAGCCCCTGATGAAAGGTAAAATGAATGTAGGTGTCTCTGCTGAAAATATATTCAACTCCATAAAATTCGACTATTCCGCTACCAGTGTCAACTATAACAATAAATATGTGATTGCTGCCGAAGGAACAGTGCTCAGGTTAACTGCCTCTTACTCCTTTAATAATTTCCAGAACAAACAACGCGGACGCGCCGATGATGCCAACTTTAAAGGTGGTGGCGCGTTTTAATAATCGCGCCTTGCTCTTTCAATTTAATGATTAATACAACAGCCATTTGGCTGAATAAACTGAATGGCTGTTTTATTTATACCCAATGGCTGCAAAACCACCCCAGTGATGCAGCGTAGCGACAGCAGTTTTTCCCATCATCAGATCGTTAACAGGTAAAGGTTTATGGGCAATACTTGTGGAATATCCCATTTTGATCCCTTTAAGGTTATCTGCTCCCCTAATCCGGCTCAGGTACATTCCGGCTAATAATCCGAAAGGCACGCTGTAACGACCACACCACGGCCAAAGGTAATCATGCCCGTCGCCGGGCTGAACGGTATAGTTGAAAAATTTGTGGATACTGGCAGTATCAGGCAAAGAGATCAGTGATTTACTGATGATTTCATTTTCATGATTCACGGCCTGTTTATATCCTGATGTGTCGCAGCCATACGTTGCATAATTCTTCCCGCCCCACTCTACATCGCCATAATGAACGGCATCGTTCGAAATCACAAGTGCAAGATCATCGCCCCACTTCATGTTATTGTCCTTCATAACTTTATCAATGGCCCTGGCAAGATCCATTGAATATTTTTCCATCATATCAAAATTCATATAGGGAATAAGAATCGGGATAATCCGGACGTCGCGGTTAAGATACTGGAGGAATGGTAAAATGGCTTCGATGGAATGTTCGGTCTGTTGCAGACTATCGTGAATTATATAATCACCTTTGGGCAAGTTTTTTATGATTTCTTCCCGCAAAGGAGAAATTATTCTGTTTCCATAAGGTTCTTTCCATTCATCAAAACTGTCAAACACCAGTTTTTGCTCCACACTGAACTTTTTCGCTTTATGGGCCACACCAAATAGTATCACGGTTTTCGCCCTGATATGAGGGATTACACTCTCATATAAAAACCCGGCATAGGTATAATCATCGTGGGGACAGATAGCAAGCCTGAAGGCAGTATTTTCCTTCAGATTATTCAACTTGCTGATTGAATCAATAGATGAACCATAGGTTCTGTCTATTCTTTTAATGATTGAATCCATTTGCCACGCCCTGGTAGCAAAGCCAATGGTATCAACAGGCAATCTTGTCTTCTTCTGTGCAGCTAATTGAAGGCAGAATAAAGAAAGCACTGATAATAAAATCACATTTTTCATAGCAATTGGTATATTGGCCACTAAAAGATACGGTTCTGTTCTGAACGGGACATCCCTTTTAGTTATGCCGGGCGGATTCATACAGTTCATTTCCGTTTCACTGAACCTGATTGAGAACAAATTAAGACATGCTGACTGAGAAGAAAGAAAATAGTTCTTCTTACATTTGCCCTATCGATAAAGTTAGGAATAAAATAGGACAATTATCCTTATTATCGGGTCCCTGAAATAGTGTAAAGTTGTACAACTTTTAAGGAACTATAAGAAGTTCATTGTTAAATCACACTTTCGGGGAATTAACACAGTAATGAAATAGGGAGAATACAGTTCTTTTTAGCTTGCTTCAATCAACATGACCAGAAATTTACTAATCCTATGAATTACAAAAAAATATACCAGAATGAAGTACAAAAAAGGTTGAAACCCATTGATGATTCTTCAATATTGACGTTGGAAGATATCAGATTACTCCCGGAACCAGTTCAGAAATACCTGGTCTATGTGGGTGCGATCGGGAAACCCAGAATTCAGAATGTCAAAGCAGTCTTTAATGGCAGTATGAAAAGGAACCTGAAAAGTGGCTGGATGGCAATTATGTCCCGGCAATATAACTTCTTTGACTCTCCTGCACGGTATTTCTATATCAACGCAAAAATGTCCGGAATTCCGTTTGACGGACTGCATGTTTATAGCGGGAGTGAAGCTACCATGCAAATTAAGGTTGCTTCGATGTTTCAGGTTGTTGATGCAAGAGGTGAAAAGATGAACCATGGTGAAACAGTGACCGTGTTAAATGATATGTGTTTTCTGGCTCCTGCTGTACTTATTGATGTAAATATTCAATGGGAAACCATCGATTCTCATTCGGTTAAGGCAATTTATACAAATGACAAGATCACAGTTTCGGCAGTCCTGAAGTTTAATCAGATGGGTGAGTTGATTGATTTCATGTCCGACGACAGATATTATTGTGAAGATGGTAAAACCTATCTCCGTTATACATGGTCAACACCAATCGGTAATTATAAAGAAATTGACGGAAGAAAGGTTCCATCCTATGGTGAAGCCATCTGGCATATTCCGTATGAAGGAGAATTTTGTTACGCGAGATTCGACCTGAAGGAAATCGAATATAATTGTACTGAGTTTATGTATTGATTTGTTAAGGTTTATGGTGTTGGTCATGTAAGTCGGGGAGAAACAGACAAGTCTGAACAGTAATTAATCAGAAATTCAGGAAAGTGCAGTCAACCCCACACACTTACGGTCAACAATTCATTCCTGAGGAGCAGTTGCACTTATTATAACTACTTTTGCGAATGTATTTATAAAGGCGATGAGAAAGAAAATATCGGTGCTGGGATTACTCTTTATGCTGGTTTTCAGGTATCCTCCGATTCCAACGTTTAATATATTTCATATACCGAAAATCGAAATAGTTCAGGCCTGCAGTTTGTCATTAAAACAGCTTGCATTGCAGTTCCACCTTAATTAACAAGGCCAAAGCATTCATCATTGGCTGCATTCTTTTACATTATTGAATCTGCCGATAAAAGAAATCAACTTTCTTTTTAAATGGTTTTTAAAACAAGCAATGATTTGGATCTCATTTCAATTGCCCCGTTTTACAGACTGCCGGTTTAGACTATCTGGAAATGCAAGTAACAAAACCGGTTAAATATTGCATATCATACATCGAGTGCAGTGTATAGCCTGCTGGCTCAACTATTTAGGGTTAGTATTTTAATAAAGTTAACAAAATGCGTCTAAAAAATAGCACCATTTTTGTCTATTCCTTCCAAAATGATTAGTCATTTGTTTTCTTCATCGAGAAAGGGCAATTATTCACAAGATTCGTAAGAATGTCGTGAATTTAATCAGGCATTCTCAGAAATTAATCTTTTAATTAGGTTCATAAATAATAAAAAAAGGGCAACAGTAATTATTCGGCACAAGGTCGGAAATTTCGATACCTGGCTCAGAGGGCATCAGGACAGGGTAAATGCATTTTCTCCTCTGGTAACAAGTTTTAAAACTTTTCATGACGCAAATGATCCGAATTCAATAGCGATGGTACTTGAAGTAACCGACCTGGATCAGCTTGCTGAAATGGTTAATGACCCTAAACTCAAACCATTTAAGGAAAAGCATACTGTAATTGAACCGATTATCGTTTCATTTCAGGTTGCAACATAAGCCAATCTGAAGGCATTAAAAACGAAACACCTGTACAAATTTTCGGAAAGGTGTTTTCATTAATGCTAACTCAAACTAATTCGAGTATCAGTAATGAAAAACAATGAGGCTGGAAAAATCCGGCCTCAATTGTTTATTGGTTTCTTGACTGATCACAGATGGGCAACCAGTAAACAAAATTTTTCTTTTCAGGCGACTTACCTGATGACTGCAATTCGCTGGTAACCAACAGCGATATCGGCGTGCAACTGAAGAATATAGATTGCCGGTTGGAGTGTTCCGAAATTCAGTGCTTCGTTGTGATAACCTGATGCATAAGGCTGTGAAGGCATTGACCATACTTTTTGCCCGGAAAGGTTATAAAGTGCAGCAGAGACAATTCGGTAATGGTCGAGGTTGAAAGAAAGATTAGTAACGGATTGACAGGGATTTGGTGAAACGGATAACGATAGCATTGTCTGTCCGGAAACTTCGGGTATTCCTACCGAAAAATCACTTTTGTCGAATGTAGCATTTGCTATCATGGCGCTGCGCTGGCTGTCCCAACCATTTACCAGTTGCTGGGTAATCGGGTTAACCTTGACTTTCGGGAATGGATTCATGAGATTTGATGCGTCATTATATCCTGCTGAGTAAAGATTCCAGTTTACGCCGGTTTGAAAATTCATATCGTTCACAGAACAGTTGAGTTTTGCATTCAGGGAATCACACCAGGTGACATAAAAATTCTGGTGCGTCGGATCATAAGTGACATCAGGCTCATTTTCGATTATAGTTCCATTTCCTGATGAATAGGTATGCGACCAGGCTGATCCGGCAACAGGGGTTAGATTGCCGACCCCATAAACGCATTTGCTGCTGCCGGAAGTTGTAAGTAATTTTTCGAACATCACTACTACAGAAAATGCGTTGCTGCTGTTATTCACCTGATCGGCCTGGCAGGCGATAGATGGATTTTTAGCTGCATCCGGTAAGCCGGGGCCTATGTTATCCAGGCGGGCAGGGACCGACCAGCTGCTGTTAAACGCTGTCTGGCTGTGAGAGGTGTAAATCTGTCCGAATGCCTCATAGGTGTATGTGAAGAAAGCTTGTTTATCCCATGCGGCAAAATACCTTCCTTCGGCCAGCCCCGGGCTGCGTCCAAAAGCGAGCGCTACATTTATGTAATAATGACCTGTTGAAGCCAATACCTGGGTATTAGCAAAAGTGCTTCCACCATCAGCTGATGATCGGAATACGACATGGTCATTTACCGCGCCGATCTTGCTGTAAAGAAGTCCTATACTGAAAGGAGTTGCTCCTGCCGACGGATATAAAAAATCAGTAGCAACAGCAACATCAGGAAATCCTTCATTTGAAATCATCTGATCAACCTGGGTTGTAGTGAGAACGGTCAGATCAACCCCCAGTTTTTCAAGAGTAACATCCCACATATCAATCGAGGCTTTTGAATATGCTGAGGTAATTACCCATACAATCCTGGAAGCCGCGTCGGAGCCGGTAACCACAATGTCGAGTGCGTTTATATAGTAAGCGGCTCTTAATGTAGCGCTATGAGTCCAGGTATTTCCATTGTCTGTTGACCTGGCGACACGGTATCCTCCTGCAGAGATCATGTAAGCCGAATATAAAGTCCCGTCCGATGCTACCGCAATTTTAGTGTTTCGCTGATCTTCAGATGCATTTCCCTGGATCAGCACATCGGTTCCATAATTCACCATAGTTGCTGACTTATAAGGGAATCCCTGATTTGAAGGTTGCTGAGCCATTATGGGCATGTTTGCAAATACTATTGCCAGGAACGTCATAATTTGTAATGATTTTTTCATTTCAATTTTTGTAAAGGAATAGTGAATAATTAGACTGATGTTTTGTGATTTATTCTTCTGAATGATTATGTGCCGCAATAATTACCTATCAGTTAATGATGAGTAAACCCTACGCCTCTGTTTATGAATAAACAAATGATGCAGGATTTACCCAACTTATTAACCGGTGCAGTTAGGAAGTGATTTTAATAAATTTTTCGGAGTTCGTCATGGAGATTCCACAGCGTTGCGGTGGAGTTATATCATAGGTGTTTCCGCAGGTAGGGCATACATAATAGACCATGGAAAGTGTTTTCACGCTTTTGTTTCCGAGTGCTGAAAGCGCGTTTTCATACATTACTTTATGCTTTTTTTCAGTTTTGAAAGCGTAATTCAGGCTGATCATTGCCAGCTGATTCCCTGCGGCTTCAGCGTTTTTCAGGAATTCCGGGTACATTGTGGTTGCTTCATAAGTTTCACCTTTGATGGCATCCTCAAGGTTTTCTTTGGTTGATTTAACTGTAAACTCAGGCTTTACAGGGGTTACCTTTACTCCGGCTTCTTCCAATACCGCTTTGTGATTGGTAGCATGAATATGTTCAGCGGCTGAAGCTGCCTTGAAAAGGATTGCGATTTCGCGCTGACCTTCCTGTTCAGCTTTTTTTGAGTATGCAGCATATTTAGCCGAGGCTGTTGATTCTCCTTTAAAAGCTGAGAGTAAATCATCAGATGTCTTTACTTTTGGATCCGCTGAAGCCGGTCCATTACTTTCTTTTTCACCGGTTTCGCGGTCGGCTGTTAGAACATTACTTGCCTGCGTAGTTGCCGGCTCCTGCAATTTTGCAGATGTGCCGGAATTGTTACACGAACTTAATATAGCCAATCCCAACAGGAAGGCTGCACTGATTATGATTGTGTGCTTTTTCATAGTTGTTTTATTTTATTGCTATTAGTACGCAGCAAAGATGCAGCCTTTGGCGTTAAAGCTTTATTAAGCGATTCTTAAAAAAGGCTTAAAAAATCAGGAAGGGAATTGAAGGGAAAAAGTGGTCCCTGTACCAGTCTGACTGCTGACCCCGATGGTGATCTGTAGCAAGCCGGCAAGGTTTTTTGCAATCGCAAGTCCCAGGCCATTGCCTTGTACCTGCGAACTTCGTGAGGAATCGGTCCTGTAGAACCGGTCGAAAAGATAAGGAATCTGATCTTGTGGAATACCGATCCCATGATCCCGGATCATAAACATGCTTTCTCCGGCATTCCAAAAACAATCAATAGGTTGGCTTGGCTGGCTGTATTTGATGGCATTACTTACAAGATTCTCCAGGATAATTAGCAAAAATCCATGATCGGCGTGAACGGTAACACCTTCAGGAATGTCAATTTGAAGAACGATATTCTTCTCATTCAACCGCAGCGACCACCTTTCTTTTATAATCAGTAACAGCTCCTTGAGTTTGATATCCGTTTTTGACATGGTGAGATTTCCCGCATCAAGCCGCGACAATTGCAGCAATTGATCGATAATTGTAGTCATGGAATCTACCTCGCCGATGACATGCTCGATTTTTTCTTCATATTGTTTGGGTTCACGAGCCTTCCGGATCAGCACTTCAAGTGTACCACGGATGCTGGTAATGGGGGTCCGGAGTTCATGCGATATATCGGCAGTAATCTGTTTTTCACGGGTCAGGCTTTTTTCTATCCTGTCAAGTAATTCATTGATGGTAGTTGCCAGCTGATGTATCTCGTCCCTTCTCGAAGGCAACGGAATACGGGTGCTGATATTATTGTCACTTATCATGCCGGTTGCATCGATAAGTTTATGCACGGGGGCAATACCATGTGATGCGGCCCAGGAGGTGGCCAAATAGAATACCAGTAACATTAGCGGAAAAGCAAGGCAGAGGGTTAAAAGAAGGTTCGAAAGAATGATAACCGACTCCTCCCGCGAGATCCCTACCACTAAATGACCTAATAACTTTCCGGTATCATTGATGATTGGAAACTGGCCCTGGCGTATTTTGTTCCCAGCAAAGTCAACATTAATAAAAATCTCACTGGTAAGAGAATCGGCAAACAACAAATGATCATCCTGCAAATTGGCAGACCGGAACACCAGTTGTCCTTTGGAATCAACCACCTGTAAAAATACAGGGCTCACCTCAGCCTGGCTGTGTTCTTTTTCCAGCCTTTCCGGTAGCAGCTCAAGAATAAGTGAATCTCCTTTCCAGTGAATTCCCGCAAAGACTTCTTCCTGTTCCATACGGAGATCAGAATCCAGGTGTCTGTACGCCGAATAGTAAACAACCAGGTACAGCACGATAAATACCAGCAATGTAGTGATGGCTGCTGCCGCTGTGTTGAAAAGCGCTATCCGGTTTTTAAATCGCAGGCTCATACTTCTTCATTAATGCGGTAGCCGACCCCCCGGACAGTTTCGACAAATGATTCTTTACCTGGTTCATCTAATTTTTTTCTCAGGAAATTAATGTACACATCAATTACTGAGTTGTCATAATCAAAATGAATATCCCATACTTTCTCGATAATGCGTGTTCTCCGGCTCACTTTCCCTTTATTCCGTAAAAGATATTCCAGCAATGAAAACTCCTTTTGGGTCAGTTCTATGGTTTTACCCCCTTTCATCACCCTGTGTGATTCTACATTCAATTCAATTTCGCCAGCCCTGAAAACAGATGTTTCACCATTTTTACTCCGGATAAGCACTCTTATACGGGCAAGTAATTCTTCGAATGCGAAAGGTTTGCGGATATAATCATTTGCCCCGGCTTCAAGGCCAAACACAGCGTCATCAGTAGTATCTTTTGCTGTAAGAAAGATGATCGGGATATCCTTGTTTTCTTTGCGCACTGATCTGCAGATTTCAATCCCGTTCAAGCCGGGCAACATCCAATCGAGCAGCATCACATCATACTCATCCAGGAAATCAATTGCCATTTGCAGGCCAAGCTTGCCATGAGATGCTACATCAACTGCAAAGCCTTCTTCCTCAAGACCTTCTTTGATAAAATTAGCAATGGAAGTTTCATCTTCTATAAGTAATATTCTCATTCACAAATATAAATAAAAGAGTTGATTTTCTTATTCTTCAGAGGCGACACCTGCGGAATTATTGTCAAGGGCGCCAATTCCCAGTTCAACTCCTGCTGCATGTTTGAATACCAGTTGACCTCCAAGATAGCCTGTTCGGCCAACTCCGGCTGCAGCAAAGGCGAATAAAACAAATGCTGCAATTTTCAACCATTTCATTTTTTTCTTCAATAATTCATAGGCAGTTCGTACAAGAGCTGTAGCAATGGTCACCCACATTGTAATGATAGCTGCCTGTTCATGAAGATCCATGGCTTTTTTCAAGCTGCCGCCTTCCATTCCATCACCGGCTGCGTCACCTGTTAAATAGGCCGTTATTGCTCCTCCGGCAGCCAGTAGCAATAAATAAAAAGATGTCTGGTTAAAAAATTTTCTTCCGGTGACAAGACCAATTATTTCCGATAAAAATCCTACCAGCAGCAGAGCTATCGGAAAGTGAACTATCATTGCGTGGAGATGCGTTGCTGATATCATGGCAGTTTTTTTTCGGCAAAGTACGTTCGCTTTCTCTTTACGCATAGTTAAACTAGTCTTAAAATTGCCTTAAAACTTACCTGCTGTTCCGGTTTTCCGAATCGGAACCGAATGTTGAATTCCACTGTAACCAGCAGTTTTATAAGCAGAATCCTTGCTTAATGGATTATAGTTTCACGAATGGTAATGCACCTGTTACATCAGTTCCCGGCTCGGTTCTTTATGATCATCGTACCGGCGATGCTTCACAATTATGCTAAATATTCGCAAATTAAATGACGTATTTTATAAGTACAAAGCCACCAATTAAAAAGGCCGTAAAACCCAACGCCAGCAGATTGAAATACTTTTCGATAAACCGTTTAATCCCCGGCCCAAATTTCCAGATCAGAAAAGCCACAAGAAAGAACCGTGCTCCACGACTTATGATCGACGCAATAAAAAACATCAACAGGTTTATATCAAACACACCCGAGGTTACCGTAAAAACTTTGTAAGGAATAGGTGTAAACCCAGCTGTAAATATTACCCAGAAATCCCATTCATTAAATAGTGTCTTTATGCTATTGAATAAACTGACAGAAAAACCCGGGATATGATTGAAAAAGAAGTTTGCAAAAGCGGTAAATTCACCGTTATCAGAAATCCAGGCATAATGTCCTACAGCATATCCCACGAAAGCTCCGGCAACTGAACCTACTGTACAGTTTAAAGCAAAACGAAATGATTTAGCCGAGCAACCCAATGCCAGCGCGATAAGCAACACATCGGGCGGTATCGGGAAAAATATCGATTCACAAAAAGCAAGAATAAACAGAGCCAAGGGACCATAAGGACTTTCGGACCATTTCAGCACCCAATTGTACATTTGTTTTAACCAATTCATACTTATTTAAAATATCTTAAGTGCTACAATAGCCAATGCAATGATAATGGTCGCTAAAATTGCAACAGGCTTTAATTTTAGTTCAAGCAGTTTTTTAACCTTTGGCCCCAATTTCACTATCAAAAATGCCATTAAATAAAACCTTATGCCTTGTCCGATTAGAGTGGAAATACAGAACATCAACAGGTTAATTCCGAATACCCCCGACGAAATGGAAAACAGATTAAAGGGCACAGGTAAAAATGATGCAACAAATAAGATCCCGAAGTCCCATTTTTCAAATTCGACATGAATATTTTTATAAACAGCTTCAGAAAACCCGGGAACCGTGTTGAACATGTATTGGGCCAGCCCGGTAAATTCACCATTTGCGTTAAGCCAGGCGAAATATCCTATTGAGTAACCAGTTATGGATCCCAACAATATTCCGGTTGTTGCGAATAATGCATACCTGTAAGCTTTCGTTATATTCAACAGAGTTAAAGTAATGAAGAACATGGGAGTGGGCAACGGCAAAAAAGATGCATCGGCAAATGCAAATAAAAACAATGCCCATGCACCCCATTTTGTAGCAGCCCAGTGCATACTCCAAAGTCGTATTTTATTTAAACTGCTCTTAATTCCTTGATTCATTTTTAAAAGCCCGGATTAAACCATAGTGGAAATTTTTTGATTCTTCCGGTACATTTCAAAAAGTTCTTCTTCGTCAATTCCTTTGCGTATTCCGCTGATGATCAAAACCAACAGTTTAGGGATTTCCTGGTCGGTAAAACCTGATTTTGCGGCAAAACTGCCCGCAATGCGCATCTCATTTTTATCGATTGCTCCATCAGCCAGTGACATTTTAACGATACCATATACCTGCTCAAACCGTTCAGCCAGTTTATAGGGTGGTATATAATCCGACTTTGATGTTGTCAAAATCAGGTTTTCAACTTCAGCTTCCGAATAACCCATTTTTTTCCCGAACATATGCAGCAAAGCCGTTTCTTCAGCCGTGATTACATCATCAGCTTTGGCAACCCGGACAAGATGGATAAAATAATCCATGTGTTGCTTTTTAATTGAGTGATCGGAGAATTCCATAGCATTCATTGTTCTGTTTTTAGTGATCATTTGTACTAATTTTTTCAATTTAGTTCTGGCTGCCAGTACCGGAATGTATTTATGGCTGACAGGGTCCGGCTTTACCGAACCAAAACTTTTCTGAAAATAGCCTCATTATCCTTTCAATATTTTGTTCATAAAGGTTGTAACATAGTCGAGCAATCCCTGCAATCCATTCTGGCTGATGTAATCAAAAAATTTAATTATGATTGGTAAAAGCACAATACTGAGAATAACCAAAAATGCCAGAAGTAAGAGGCCAGTCAATATTGCGAAGACCCTCAACTTTTTGTTATTCCAGATCTTTGCCAGGATAGCAGACCCATATGAATGATTGGACTGTCCATAGGCTGGATTGCTTGAGTCATTAAATCCCCCGTGTTTTTCCTGGTATTCATGTTTCCCGTAATTGCCGTGAAAGCGGCGTTTACTTTCAAAAATTTCTTCAAATCCCATTTTATGTTAAGTTAAATTTATTTTTAATACCCTGAGTTGGGGAAATAGCCTTGCCCGGACAAATTCTTTAACTTCGGGCATAAGTACCCGGAAAGAACATGTTGGACGGAAGAATTCTCTGTTTTAAATTTTTGGCGGTTGCCAAATGGAAGAGGAAGGATTGACTGCTATAAAGAAAGCCTTAGCGGCCGGAATCAATTCAAATGGTTCTGCCGTTAAAATATGGGATTCAGACTGGGGAATCTGGTCATCATTTGATGGATTACTTTCCGGAATTATTGAATTCTTTTCACTCCCGGTTCCGTCAGAATATTCAATACAAAAGGAATTTGTAATACAATCTGAATACGTCTTAACACCCAGGCATGAAATTATTGCCAGCAGGAACAGGATTTTTAATGATAATTTTCGGAACATCTTCATTTCGCACAAAGATAGCCGGATATTCAGCTACGTTATAAGTTGGTTTGTTAATAATTACTAATTGATTATGAGTTCAGTATAATGTTTTACAAATGAGTGTTTTAACATCTTCTGAATATATGTTTATAACTACTTTACTAGTAACTATTCCTTCTATCAACAAAAGATTTAATTATCAGTTATACCGTATTTTAACCACAATGTGCACGAAGAAGGCACAAAGTGCACAAAGTGTAACATAAAAACTAAATAGCTAATAGTTAAGGCTTTGTGTTTGTGATTTATCATTGTGAACTTTGTGGCTAAATCATTTATTTGTATATCAACGCATTAACAAAGTGAGTAGTTACAAAAGTGCGTATCGAAGGCTTGTTTATTGGTTAGTATTAAGGTGTAATTTGATGAAGATTAAGTTTACCGGCCTAATTGACCGGTAGGCTTAAGCTTAATTTTCCCCTGCAATAAATC
>JANXXZ010000070.1 GCA_025350385.1 Bacteroidales bacterium | reverse complement strand
CCGATCTCTTAAACGATCTGTAGAATTTGCCCTGGCCAATAACAGGTTGAATGATTTTATTCGTTGCAATGCCCAGGAAATGAGCGATGAAGTTATACGAAAACATATTGATCTTTATGTTAATGAGTTTTCTGTGAGTCTCGGAACAAAGGGAAAAGAAGCCGTAAATACGATGATTGAGTTAGCTTTTGAAAGAGGATTAGTAAGCGAGATTCCTGAGAATATTTTCCTCTCTTCCATTGACCGGTCGTTACATTCATGAATGGATCATTTATTGAAGTGGCCGGGTCAGTTTCCTTATGTCCGTATTGGAAAATGTCTATGAAGCATTCCTCCCGGACGATTTTACCTGATACCCTTAAATTACCGTTTAATTCTTAATTTTGCAATTCAATTAACGATAATACTTTGTTCCCATTTAATAAATTTCTGCCGTTTCTATTCTTACTCATTTCTTTTCTGGTTGCTCATAGTGCATGCGCCCAGGTAGAAAAGGGCGGTACTCCGAGAAGTTTCAGTCGGAAGGATTATCTTCGGCCAGCAGTTTCTCTTTCAGTAGCTCCTCCTGACATGAATGCTGTTAACGAGGAGGATATCCGGGATGCTGGTTTGGAAAAACCTTACAGGGTAGGAGTTTCGGTTCCACTATCTCTTAATACTGGAAATTCAGGTCTATGGGAAAATCTGGCAGATGGAGGCCGGTTATGGATTCTTGGACTTAAATGCAGTGGCGCACAGGCAATAGGGATTGATTACCGGCATTTTTATCTTCCACCCGGTTCTGATCTGTTCATTTATAACAATGTTCATTCGGTTATTGCAGGTGCTTTCACCCCGGTCAACAATCCCGGGGAACGGTCTTTTTCAACACGCCCGGTAAGAGGGGATGAAATAGTATTGGAGTATTACCAGCCTGCAGGTTGTTTTGAGCAACCTATCCTGGATATCTTGGGCCTTGTTTTCATGTATCGGGGCATAGATGTAGGGATTAACCGTTCGGGAAAGAATTTTGGAGGATCAGGCGCATGTGAGGTAAATGTGAATTGCCAGGAGGGCGATGCATGGAAACAGCAAGCCCAGGGTGTTATCAGGTTATTGGCCAGGGTCAGGGGGAACTCATTCTGGTGCACCGGCTCGTTGCTAAACAATACCCGACTTGATTTTTCTCCTTTGTGCCTTACTGCAAATCACTGTTCTCAATCTGCTGGTCTCATATCATCAGCCGACGACCTGGACAAATGGATTTTTTATTTCAATTATGAATCTGAATCCTGTGCTGATCCGGCAAGTGAACCGGTAATTCATAGTCTTATAGGAGCAACAAAGCTTGCTTCATCTCAGAGTCCGTCCGGACTGGGTTCTGATTTCTTCCTGGTGAAACTCAACCAGAACATTCCCGCTCCTTATTTGCCCTATTACAATGGGTGGAACAATCTCGATAATGGTTCACCATCGGGAGTTGGGATTCATCATCCGCAAGGCGATATTAAGAAAATTTCAACTTATAAAACCCCATTGACTTCCGGAACTTACGAAACCACGGTCGGCACTCATTGGATTGTTCAGTGGTCATCAACCCCGAATGGATTTGGAATCACAGAACCGGGTTCTTCAGGTTCTCCTGTTTTTGATAATAACGGGTTATTAATTGGTACGTTAACCGGAGGTGAATCCAGTTGTAAGGATACTGCAGGACTGGATTATTATGGTAAGGTTGCCTATTCATGGCAATCGAACGGAATTGCCGACTCCATGCAATTAAAACCATGGCTTGACCCTTTGAATGAAGGAAGATCAGCCATGCAGGGGGCTTTTAACGACCGCCTTGCAATTGCTGATTTTGAGGCCGATACTACTTCAGTTCCGATAGGAGGGGAGCTGGATTTTTTCGATCGTTCGATGGGAAACCCCGTTAGCTGGCATTGGTATTTCCAGGGGGGTGAACCTTCCGAATCCACACAGCAAAGCCCGGTAAACATTGTTTATAAGAGTTTTGGAAAATACTCAGTCAAACTCATAGTGAACAATCAATATGGCACCGATTCACTTACAAAAATCAGTTACGTTGAGGTAAAAGCTGTCGTTTATCCCAACCCGACCAATGGTGCTGTCACCATTTTCCTGGATCCGAAAAGTACCTCGGGACTGAAATTCGAAATTTTCAACGAAATGGGGCTTTTGGTCAAAACTGTTGAATGGAACAGCTTCTCAGGATCATCTGTAAGCCTTGATATGCCGAGGGCCGGAAACATATTTTTTCTCCGGATGCAGAGGGATTCACAGGTTCAGATCCATAAGATCATTGTGGTCGGGAAGAATCCGTGAGGGAGTGACTGGCGACAAGGGAAAATTGATAATTGACAATTGATAATTGAAAAGTGATAATTGAAAAGTGGCTATTCCCTGGTTGCTAGTGGCTAGTGGCTTCTGCCTATTGAAAGCACAGTATATTTATTTCTTTGGATAAGCCTTGACTCCAATTTACACCCGAACTGAAACCAATGTTTGAACTCATTCAGAATTCCGCTACCGTACCCGATACCCTAAAAAAAATTGCTGAGAAAGTTTATACCGGGCAAAGGATAACTCCTGAAGAATGAGTAATTCTTTATTGTGAAGGCGAAATATCATTCCTGGCACTGTTGGCCGACCATGTGAGGAAACGGATCAATGGCCGTTTTACCTATTTTAACCGGAACGTGCATATTGAACCAACCAATATTTGTGTTTACAACTGCCGTTTCTGTTCCTATTCAAACCACCAGAGCACAGAATCCTGGGAACTCACTGTGGATGAAATGATAAATACAGTGTTGGACCTGGGTGAGGAAATTACTGAAGTCCATATTGTAGGAGCCGTTCACCCGGGGCGTGATATACATTATTATGCTGGTTTGCTGAGACGGGTTCGGGAAGCACGACCCAATATTCATATTAAGGCGTTTACTGCGATTGAGATTGAGTATATGGCTAAGAAAGCCGGGCTCAGCCTGGAAGATGGCCTCAAAATGCTGAAAGAAGCCGGGCTGGATTCGATTCCAGGTGGAGGGGCCGAGATTTTCGACGAAAAAGTTAGGGAAGAAATCTGCGGACAGAAATCATCCTCTCAGGCCTGGCTAGAAGTGCATGAGACTGCCCATCGCCTGGGAATTCCGTCAAATGCCACCATTCTATACGGGCACGTTGAAAAATACGAACACAGGATTGATCACCTGGAACGGCTGAGACAACTCCAGGATCTTACCCATGGTTTCAACGCCTTTATCCCACTAAAGTTCCGGAATAAGAACAATGAAATGTCGTGGATTGAAGAAGTGCCGGTAATGGAGGATATGCGCAATTACGCGGTTTCCAGGATTTTCCTTGACAACATCCCGCATATTAAGGCCTACTGGCCAATGATTGGTAAACAAATGGCAGCCTTATCGTTAACTTTCGGGGTTGATGATCTGGACGGAACCATCAATGATTCAACAAAAATATATTCTCTTGCCGGAGCTGATGATCAGAAACCGGCATTCACCATTAAAGAAATCCGGGAACTCATTCTGAAAACAGGTCTCATCCCTGCCGAACGAGATTCATTGTACAATATCTTGGTTGAAGGATAGAGTGTTAATTAATGCATGCGTAGGTTCAGGCTTTTGAAAAATATTCTATTACAATAACGATTTTATTCGCATTTGTAGGCTATTAGATTATGTTGGTATTTAATTGCATGGAGTAGCTTCTTTTTAAATTAACTGTTTTGACTTAATTATTGCGCTTAAACTCTTTGTTACAAGACTCTTATCATGATTATTTTTCAGAATATCCCTTTTAAAAGGGATTTAGTGATTATTTATTAAATATAGACTGTTGAAATCTTTTTTACAACATTTTCATTCAAAGTTGCTGAAACAAACAATATGGTGGTATATTTGTTAAAACCAAACGTTAAACCTAAATCTATCAGCTATGAAAATGAAATCCTTACTTTTGGCCGTTTTGTTTATATGCGGCTTTATGATGGCAAATGCTCAAACCTCAACCTTCGAGAAAGGTACTAAAGTCTTCAATTTGGGAGTCGGATTTGGTGGCAATTATTATTCCGGTTATAATACCGGGATTACCAGAACTCCTTTGATCGGCGCTTCGTTTGATATCGGAGTTAAAGATGGTATTCTTGATAAAGGAACAATTGGTGTTGGCGGATATGTTGCATACAAAGGATACAAATATGAATCTGGTTATGGTTACGGATGGAAATCAACCAACCTGGTTATAGGTCCCCGTGGAACATTTCATTATCCCCTGGTTGATAAACTTGATACCTACGTTGGAGTGTTATTAGCTTATCACATTGTTTCTGAAAAACAGACAGGAAATTGGGAGGGATATAATTACAGCGCTAGTAGCAGTTCAGTATACTTTTCTGGCTTTATTGGAGCAAGATACTATTTTTCTGAGAAATTTGGCTTAATGCTTGAGTTAGGCAGTGGCAATTTAGGATCTGGTACTATCGGCATTGCTTTAAAATTTTAATTCACAGGGTATTACAATAATTCAAAAGGCGGGATTTGCTTTGCAAATTCCGCCTTTCGTTATAAAGCGGCGAAAAAATATAGTTGGGTCAAGATGTTCTTTTTCGATAAAAATGCTGATCAACTGCCCTCTTTTAATAACCTGCTACTGAAAAGCGTTGATGTAAGCTAAGTAGATTATTCTTTTTCGTTCATGTTAAAACGTACATAGCCTTCCCACTTATCAAGTACAACTTGCATATCAGCTGGCAGTTCTGACTCAAACCGCATCTCTATCCCGGTGGTAGGATGAACAAAACCCAGTGTTTTGGCATGTAATGCCTGCCTGGGGCAAAGTTCGAAACAGTTTTGAATAAACTGTTTGTATTTTGTAAAGGTGGTTCCTTTCAGTACCTTATCACCGCCATAACGGGCATCGTTGAACAGCGGATGGCCGATGTGCTGCATGTGTGCCCGTATCTGGTGCGTGCGTCCTGTCTCAAGCGTGCATTCCACCAGTGTAACATAATGATAACGTTTTAATACTTTATAGTGGGTGATGGCTTCCTTACCATAACTTCCATCGGTAAAAACATGCATTACAAGCCGGTCTTTCAGGCTCCGGCCAATGTGGCCTGATATTGTTCCTTCTTCCTCAGTAAAATCGCCCCACACCAATGCCTGGTAATGACGGTCGACCTTGTGTTCAAAGAAACCACGGGCAAGGACTGATTGAGCTATTTCGTTCTTAGCAACCAGCAGGAGCCCTGATGTATCCTTATCAATCCGGTGAACCAGGTAAGGCCCTGCTTCAAGCACTATGCCTTCCTGCCGAAAACGATAAGCCAGGGCATTTACCAGGGTTCCTGTATAGTTACCATGTGCAGGATGTACAACCATACCAGCCTCCTTGTTCACTACCAGCAGGTCGGCATCTTCATAAAAAATGGTTAAAGGGATATTTTCGGGAATGAGTTCTGTTTCGCGTGGGGGATATGCAAGAACAATTGAAATAACATCCAGCGGGTGAACCCGGTGGTTGGGCTTCACCGGTTTGTCGTTTACCAGGATATTACCGGCCCGTGATGCATTTTGGATTTTATTGCGCGAAGCATTTTGTATACGCCCCATCAGGAATTTATCAATCCTTAGAAACGCCTGTCCTCTGTCAACCACGAACCTGAAATGCTCATAAAGGTCGTTATCATCGCTTTGTAAGCCGTTCTCTTCAG
>JANXXZ010000027.1 GCA_025350385.1 Bacteroidales bacterium | reverse complement strand
GGATTGGCATTGGTAGTCATGCTCAGGACCTCCGATAAGGCAATATTATTTCCCAGGTTGTTCCGTACATATAATTTCGAAATATCAGTAGGCTCCTGGCGGTCCTGCAGCCCCACCTGGCTGATGACCTGGTATTGCCGGCCATTCATTATAAAGTAGGCCAGGCGCCTGCCACTGAATGCGCTCTGCATTACACCGGCTATATCAGAGACTGTAAGTCCTAATTCACGTGCCTTGATCCTGTCAATCACAATGTCCACTTCCGGTTTATTGAATTTGAGGTTCACATCCACGTTTGAAAAGGTCTTGTCGTTTTTGGCGGCTTCAAGGAATTTAGGGATAACTTCTTTCAGTTTTTCAAAATCAAGGTTCTGAACCACGAACTGGACAGGTAAAGAGCCTCTTGATCCAAGGCCAACAGAGATCGTTTGTTCTTCGATAGGAAATATCTTCAGGTTATTAAACTTCATTACCTTTTTCGATAATTCCCTGGCAAGTTCCGTTTGGGACTTTTTTCTTTCAGATGCCGGTATCAGGCCCATCCTGCCACTTCCGGCATTTATACCCGCATTACCAAAACCGGGTATCGAAAGAAAAGAAAATTTGCTTTCAGGTATTGAATCGATGAGGTAATTACCGAACTGACGACCTGCAGTTGTCATGTATTCATAGCTGGCTCCTTCGGGTCCGGTGATCTGGAAACGGATACTTCCCTTGTCTTCGAGCGGGGCTATTTCACTTTGTAAGTTCCTGCCAATAATAAAAATGATAGAAAGACAAGCCAAAACAATTACCCAGGCAATCCATCTTAGTTTGATAAATTGTGTCAGCGCCTTCTTGTACCCGTTTTCCATGCCTTTGAAAAAAGGCTCGGTACTGCTGTATATCCAGCTATGTTTCGCATTTGGTTTGTTAAGGTAAACATTCAACACCGGGGTGATGGTGAGGGATACGAATGCTGAGATAAGCACAGCGCTGGCCACCGTAACCGCAAACTCCCTGAACAGGCTGCCTACAAAACCTTGCAGGAACAACACCGGTAAAAAGACGATGGCCAGGGTTACCGAAGTAGAGATTACGGCAAAAAAGATTTCCTTGCTTCCTTCCAGTGCCGCTTTACGTATGGGCATTCCTCCTTCAAACTTCCGGAATATATTTTCAGTTACTACAATCCCGTCATCCACTACTAATCCTGTTGCCAGGATGATACCCAACAGTGTGAGAATGTTTATCGAAAACCCGGCAAAATACATGATAAAGAAAGTCGCTATCAGGGAAATAGGGATATCGATCAGCGGCCGGATGGCAATAAGCCAGTTCCTGAAGAAAATAAAAATTACGAGGATTACCAGGATGAATGAGATAAGCAGCGTTTGCTGCACCTCTTTCAACGACCGGCGGACATTTGTTGTATTATCGATCAGTACAGTGAACTGGATGTCGTTTTTTTGCGTCTTTTTTATTTCTTCCAGGCGCTTGTTGAATTCATCCGAGATATTGATATAATTGGCGCCAGGCTGGGGTGTAATCGCCAGTCCGACAGCATTCACCCCGTTCAGCAGCCAGTTTTGTTCATATTGTTCAGGTCCCAGTTCAACTTTTGCCAGGTCGCTTAACCTCACGATTCCATCAGCGTTTTCACGGATAATGAGGTCCCTGAAATCTTTTTCGGTAGTAAGCCGCCCCAGCGCCCTGATGGTAAGTTCAGTCTTGCTGCCATAAATTTTACCGGAAGGCACTTCCACGTTTTCGTTGTTCAATACCGTCGTAATGTCGTTAAAAGCGATATTGTAGGCATTCAGTTTGTCAGGATCGATCCAGAGCCGCATGGCCGGACGTTTCTGGCCTATAATGTTTACCCCGCTTACTTCCGGTATTGTCTGAAACTTGTTTTGTAATACATTTTCGGCGTAGTCGCTTAACTCCAGCAGGCCTTTACTCTGGCTCTGCATAGCCATCATAATAATAAAATCACTGTTCGCGTCTGCTTTCGTTACAACCGGGGGAGCGTCAATATCCTGTGGCAGGTTGCGCGATGCCTGACTCACCTTGTCCCGCACATCATTGGCGGCAGCTTCAAGATTGGTGTTCAGATCGAATTCAACAGTGATCCGGCTGTTCCCGACGGTACTCGAAGAAGTCATATTACGGATGCCGGGAATCCCGTTGATCGATTTCTCGAGTGGTTCAGTAATCTGGCTTTCAATAATATCGGAATTGGCCCCGGCGTAGGAAGTGTTCACCGTAATCACCGGGGGGTCAATGGCCGGGTACTCACGGATGCCAAGCAGGTTAAACCCGATCACTCCGAACAGGATGAGAAACAGACTCATTACTGTTGCCAGGATGGGTTTCTTTAGAGATAGTTCTGATATGTTCACGTGTGGGATGTATTTATGGGAGGGATGAATTTTAAATGCCTGAAGTGCCTGGAGTTCAGAGTGCCTAAAGTTTGGAGTGCCTAAAGTTATTCAAAGGGTAGATTTTGGGTTTTTAAGATCACTTTAAGTACTTTAGGCACTTTAAGTACTTTAGGCACTTCATACTTAATTTAAGTGACTTTAGGCGTTGGTTTTACCTTTTTAATCTTAACATCTCCGTTGGGCCTCACAAACAGCATCCCGCTAACCACGATGCTGTCGCCGATATTCACACCGCTGGTAAGTTCTACCATGTTTTCATTCCTGAAACCGGTTTCAACATTGGTAAAAACGGCTTTATTATTATGTACAACCACTACCTGATTCGAAAGGGCATCAGGTATAATGGCATTGGTTGGGACCATTACCCCTTTCCTGTTCTGATCAAGCATTACTATTACAAATGCACCCGGGGAGATAACTCCTTTTGAGAGGATTGCCCTCACCTTTATGTTCCGGGTAACCGAATTGATCTTGGGTTCAATAGCCGTTATGGTTGCATTAAGGTTTTCCGTTGACCCGCTCGTTTGAATTCTCACCTTATTTCCTTTTTTGATCATGGTAGCATAGGTTTCGGGAACAGTGAAATCAATCTTAACCTTGTCGGTTTGCTGTAAGGTACCTATGAGGGTTTGCGGGGTAACATAGGCACCGGGGCTCACTTCACGTAAGCCGAGTTCACCTGAAAAAGGCGCCCGGATTACTGTTTTATCAATCTGAGCATTTATTACCTTGATAGTAGCCTGGAGGTTGTTTACCTGGCTCAGGGCAGCATCATAATCGGCCTGGTTCACGCCGTTTATTTTTAACAGGTCGCGCAGGCGCTGTTCCGTTTTAGCGGCAAGATCAAGCTGGGTTTTTTGCTGTTCCAGTTGTGCCTGCAAATCAGCATCATTTACCTTGGCGAGGAGGGTGCCTTCTTTCACAAATGCCCCATCGGGAATGTTGAGATAAACAAGTCGCCCGCTTGTTTCAGGATGCAATTCTACCATTTCGTTCGAAAGCACACTGCCATTCACTTCGAGACTGCTCGCTACATCCGCGGAACCTGCTATAATCACTTCAACCATTACAGGTGGTTTTTCCTTAACTGCCAGTTCCTTGTTTTTTGATTTGCAGGAAATGAATAAGGAGAGCGCTATCAGCGCACAAATTGATATTGTATGCCTCATAATCTACTGATGTTATTTGCTTTACTAAGATTGTTTTTAATAACGCCGAGAACTGAAATAAATTCTGCCTGCTGATTTTCAGTCAGGCCATTAAAGCCCGTTTCGGTCACTTCCTGCATTGATTTCTTTATTCCCGGGAGTTTTTCCTTTGCCTTATCGGTGAGGGAGATGCTGTATTTTCTACGGTCGGTTGGACTTTTTACCCTTGTGATGTATCCTTTTCCGGCAAGATAGTCCACAACCCTTACCACGCTCACTTTATCGGTTTCCAGCTGCCTTGCCAGTTCCTTTTGCGTAAGGCTTCCATCTCCAAGTTCGATCAGGAGCAATGCATAGTAGTCCCTTTCGATATCAAGGTAGTTGAGCTTTTCATTCAAGAGATGTAAAAAGCTCCTGCCTGTGCGCGAAAGGATCCTGCCAATGGGTTGAACCTGATTTATATCCTGATTTATTTCCATTTTTGTCTATGGGACAAAGATAGTGAAAAGCCAAATAGTTTACATCATTAACTAATTGTTAACGGTGCTTTGACCCTGTTATTTCCTTTAGGTTTAAAACAATGGTAAAGTAAATAAGCACCTCTGTCTCAAATCACCGTTATAATCAAATACTCATTCTTTGCTTGTTTCTTAGGATGGTTGTAAGATAATTTTTCAGTGATATTTATATAACTCTATGTTTTATAGGTCATCTCCCAATGATGCAACTTTATTACTTTTGTCTTTTTACTTTTGTTTAGTATCTTTATTAAATATTATACATAATACATTATTTGATAGTGTTCAACAAATATACGAATCATGTAATTATAGCTAATCTAATAGAATATAAAAAACCCTCTACCAAG
>JANXXZ010000561.1 GCA_025350385.1 Bacteroidales bacterium | reverse complement strand
TATCCCGCAATTGATAATGAGCATGGCGCAGGTACGGCAGGGTGTCATCCGACAATAAAGAGTGGAACCCAACAGTGAAATCCCCAGTCGCGCTGCCTGGCAGATGGCGTTTTGTTCGGCATGAACCGTCCGCATGCAATGATTGGTTACGGAGCCATCCTCATGCGTTACCTGTTTGAACAGGTGACCAACTTCGTCGCAATGCGGCAGACCGATAGGAGAGCCCACATAACCGGTGACAAGGATTTGCTTATTGCGCGCAATTACGCAGCCGCTTCTGCCGCGGTCGCAGGTAGCACGTTTGGCAATGGTTTTAGCCACTTCCATGAAATATTCATCCCAGGTCGGGCGGATGTATGCGGGGGGATCGGTCATAGTTGAAGAGTTTTCTTTTGAATTAACAATTTACAGGTAAAAGTGCCTAATGTAAAAAGGAGTGCCTAATGTGCCTGGAGTTTGAAGTGCCTGGAGTTACTCCCAACGTTGTAACTTTAAGTACTTTAGGCACTTTAATTACTTCAGGCACTTCTTCAGGCGCTTTTCCGCCCCTGCATAATGATCTCCTTCACCTTCTCAATCTGGTCGGGAGTTCCTAGCACGAACAGTTTAGCGTTGGGTACCATTACCGTGTCACCGCCGGGGTTAATAATGTACTGCCCTTCAGGGGTGCGGAACCCGACAATATTAGCTCCCGTAAGGCGGCGGATACTCATATCGTGGATGGTACGGTCCTGGAATTCGGTAGGCAGTTCGGAACATACCACTTCCACCAGGTTTACACCTTCGTTCCCTTCGATTGAAAGACGGTGGAAGAATTCGGCAAGGTCGGGTTTTGCCACCAGGCTTGCCATAAAGGTTCCCCCGACTTTTTCGGGCATCACCACATGGGAGGCACCGGCAGTCTTCAGCTTTTTATCCGACGATTCATGTGATGCCCGGGAAATGATCTGCAGCCCGGCGTTCAGGGAGCGGGCGGTAAGCACCACGTAGAGATTATCGGCATCGATGGGAAGGGTCGAAATGAGGGCCCCGGCTTTTTGAATACCTGCAAGTTCAAGGATTTCATCTTCGGTGGCATCGCCTTCCACAAAAGTTACTTCTTCCTTCTGGTGCACCGAAATCAGTTCATGGCTTTTTTCAATCACCACTACTTTCTTATTAAGCAGCAGAAGGTCGTGCGCGGTTTGCTGACCGTTACGGCCAAAACCTACAATTATGATATGATCTTTCATTTTCCTGATTCCTCCTGTTTTCCTGTTGCCTTTAAATAATACGTTCAGTCTGCCTTCAACAAAATACGAAGTAATAATGGATAAAGAATAAGCAAAAATTCCGAAACTGATTATGATGAGAAATATGGTGAATATTTTCCCGGCATCGGATAGTTCGTGAACCTCTTTAAAACCAACGGTTGCTATGGTAATGACCGTCATGTAACAAGCTTCAAGGAGTGTAAATCCTTCGATGATCATATACCCTGAAATGCCAATCAGGCCGATCAGTATTAAAAGGCTGAAGGCAATGACAATGTTAAAGTTATGAATGGATTTGAACATGAGGTTCCGGGGTATCGGTATGTTTGGGTCTCTATCTTAAATAATTTCGGATTTCGGATTTAAGGTTACCTGGCCTGATAACTGAATGGATCTTGTTAAAGTTGTAAAAACATAATCATTAATCATTTAGTGTTATGTGTTTTTCATTAAAACAAATGAAAATGAATAACATTAAACATTTAATGAAAAACTTAAAAGTGTTATTCCGCAAGTTTCAATTAATATTTACGCTTCAAACTTATTAGCCTGAAACCATTCTGTTTCAAAAACTCATTTAATTTTCAGTTTCTCCAGGGTCTTTGCAACCTGGCCGATCAGATCGCTGATTGAGCCATCGTTGGTGAAAACATAATCAGCCTGCTGGATGCAACGGCGCAGATTCTGTTTGTTCGGATCATCCGAATTCATTTCGCGTTTTTCGTTTTCGAGAAAGGTCTCCAGTGAAACGTTATCCGTCGCGGAATTACGAAGTACGATCCGTTCGTAGCGTTTCTCAGGTGAAGCATCAACTGCCAGCAATACAAAATTTTCTTTTGAGCGGAGCGATTCCACTTCGCCGGGGGTCCGTATGCTTTCGATTACGCAGTTATCACCGCAAAGCCTTGCCTGTTCCCACAACTGGTCAACTATATAGGAAGGGGAGTGCGTTGCCCGGAGATCGTTGGCAATGATCACCATATTGTCGCGGTTAACCGGCAGACTGCGGCGTACAATTTCATCCGAGATATATCCTCTCACCGAAAAATGTACAAAGCCCTTTTCCTGCAACAGGTATTCCACGATGGTTCCTTTTCCTGCACCCAGTGTCCCGGTTATTCCGATAATGATCATTGGAGAAATTAATGTACTAAAGATAGGTATTTCCCCGCAATTCGCTGATCCATTTTCCCCCTTCAACTTTGCATGGTTCATAATTAAGAATCTTATGCAGCAGCAGGTTTTCATTGTCGGCAACGATGAGGTTTTCCAGGTGCTCTGACTTCACGAATCGTTGTTCGACCGAATGCTCCAGGAAGGCCAGGAGGTGATCATAATAATGGGCAATATTAAAGAGCGCGACAGGCTTGTCCATGATCTCAAGCTGGTTCCAGCTCATGACTTCGAAAAGCTCATCCAGGGTACCGATACCGCCGGGCATTGCAATAAACGCATCGGAAAGTTCTCCCATGAGTGTTTTCCGTTCCGTCATGGTTTCCACCACGTGAAACTCAGAAATGCCTTTGTGCGCCACTTCTCTTTCGATGAGGGTTTGCGGCATAACGCCGATTACCCGGCCCCCGGCCTGCATCATGGTGTCGGCGATTACCCGCATGATCCCTACATTACTTCCACCATAAACGAGGGCTATTTTTTTTTCAGCAAGCAGAAGGCCCAGGTCGTGAGCTTTCCGGCTGTATAATTCCTTGCTCCCGGCGCTTGAACC
>JANXXZ010000543.1 GCA_025350385.1 Bacteroidales bacterium | reverse complement strand
TGAATTCTCAACCTATCGACCTTCTTAAAAAACTGCTTCCCGGACTTCTTCCACTCATTATTTTCATCCTGGCCGATGAAATCTGGGGCACGAAGGTAGGACTGATTGTTGCAATTGCAGTAGGAATCGTTGAACTGGTATTCATTCTTGTTAAAGAAAAACGACTGGACCGTTTCATCATTTTCGATACCGGTTTACTTGTGGCGCTTGGAGCTATATCCCTTCTGTTCAATAATGACATCTTCTTTAAACTTAAGCCTGCTTTCATTAACCTCATTCTGTGTGCCGTGCTGGGTTTATCGGCTTTTTCGGATAATAACCTGCTGATGCTTTATTCCAAAAGGTATCTCAGGGATATTACCATGAACACGGAACAGGAAAAGGCTATGCAGCAGATGATGAGGATACTCTTCTGGTTAATGAGTGCCTACACCTTGCTCATCATATATTCAGCCTTTTATATGAGCAAGGAAGCCTGGGCTTTTATCAGCGGCGGGCTTCTCTATATCCTGTTTGCGATTTTCTTTGCCTTGCAGTTTATCAGCGGTCGAATAAAGAACAGGAAAATGCTGATTGAAGAATGGGTTCCGCTTGTAGATGAAGATGGAAACATAACGGGCAAAGCTCCCCGATCGGCTGTTCACCGGAAGCCGGGAATGCTTCACCCTGTAATTCACCTGCATGTGTTAAACAGTAAAGGAGAAATATACCTTCAGAAACGGGCCATGAATAAACTGATTCAGCCTGGGAAATGGGATACCGCAGTGGGCGGACACATCTCGGCAGGAGAAAGTATCGAGCAGGCTATGCAACGCGAAGCAAAAGAAGAAATCGGGCTGGAAGGCTTCAAAGCCAGGGCAGTTGCCCGTTACCGCTGGGATACTGATATAGAATCCGAACTTTCATTTTTGTTTGTAACCCTCTATAATGCTACTCTTCATCCCAATAAAAAAGAGGTGGATGAGGGAAAATTCTGGAAAATTGCCGATATCGAATTATCGCTCGGAAAAGGAATATTTACACCTAATTTTGAGAAAGAGTTCTCATTGCTGAAGGAAACGTCAATTATAAAGGGAAGTACTTAATAGTGCTCAGTGCTGAGTGCCGGGTGCTGTGTGCCGGTAGCGTGTGACTCCCACTTTTCATTTTGCACTTTACACCTTACATTTTAGACACTTTAGGCACTTTAGCGCACTTTAGGCACTTTAGGCACTTTAGCGCACTTTAGCGCACTTTAGGCACTCCAAACTTCTTTTACAACATAATAACCCCCTCTATCTCAGTACCTTTCCGGTATCGTTCCACGACCTCTTCAGCGCTCAGCATGAGTTCTTTCACCGTTACACTTACATAATTGCCTTTTGATGAATGCTTATCAAAAAACCGGGCCTCATCAGGGAACAATCCTCTTACCAATGCATAGATGCGGTTATCGGCCGGGAAAATCAGTTTGAACATATAAACCGCTGGCCAGCTTTGCTCTACAGTTAATTGTTCCTTAAGCCTGAATAATAAATCTTCTCGCTCATCTTTTTTCATCCGGATACAGGTATTGTAGTTTGCTGGGCTTTCTCTATTTTAGCTTCTCATTAAACCTCAATTACAAAGATATGTTTGAAATGATAAATGAAACCGTTGAATTTCTCCGCGCAAAGGGAATTATGAAGCCCAAAGTTGGAATTGTTCTCGGCACCGGGCTTGGCCGGCTCGTTGATGAGATTGAAATAATAACCGAACTTGATTATGAGCAAATTCCCAACTTCCCTTTATCCACAGTTGAATTCCATAAAGGGAAACTGATCTATGGGAAACTGGAAGGCAAATTCGTCATGGCAATGCAGGGGCGGTTTCATTATTATGAGGGCTACACACTTCAACAGGTTACTTTTCCCATAAGGGTAATGAAAATTCTGGGTATCCAATGGCTCCTGCTTTCAAATGCCGCAGGGGCAATGAATCCTCTTTATAAAAAAGGGGATCTTATGTTACTCGATGATCATATCAATCTTCTTCCGGCTAATCCGCTCAGCGGCGCCAATATCGATGAACTTGGCCCACGCTTTCCTGATATGAGCCAGCCTTACTCAGGGGTTCTTAATCGGAAATTAATGTCAATTGCCGCTCAACTGGACATTAAACTTCATAAAGGTGTGTATGTAGTTGTAACCGGGCCTAATCTTGAAACCCGGGCTGAATACAGGTTTCTTCGCGGGATTGGCGGTGATGCAGTGGGCATGTCAACAGTTCCTGAAGTAATCGTGGCCAATCACATGTCGCTTCCCTGTGCTGCCATTTCAGTGCTTACGGATGAATGCGACCCTGATAACCTTAAACCAGCCGATATAGATGATATCATAAAAACAGCCGGAGAAGCAGAAGAAAAGCTGATCCGGCTGTTCAATACGTTGATTGCTGAACTATAAACGAATTTACTTCTTCACATAGATATCCGTTGTATTGGTGAAGAAATAGCTCATGGATTTATTTTTTAAAATGAATTCTTTTAATTCCTTTGAAGAACTGAATGTTTCTTTTATGTAATCAGTTACTTCGTATGTAGTTACCTCTTTTATCTTTTCATCCATCACAAATTTATATAGTGAGTAATTTGCGCCTCCGTCTTCAATTGCATTCATAAAAACATCTCCGCCTACATCCGAGAATGTAAGATGATAAGTAGTGGTATCATATTTTGTATCCGAGGAAGAATATTCAAACTTCTTAGCAGTAGCATGTGTCTTATCGTCTTTTGAGATGACAAAATAGGTAGGATTTTCAGTTTCTTTATCCGATGATTTGATCCACTGTCCTACCAGTTCATCTGCAACTTTTACACTTCCTTCATCAACCGGAACATTGCTTGAATATGGGCAACCGGCAAGCAAGACAACAATGCCCATAAGAACGGCCGAAATAACAATTTTCTGAAAAACAGTATTTTTCATGACTTCCACGTTTTATATATTAATATAAGATTCACTAATAAGCAAAATTAAGAAATTAGAGCTCCACCTCACGATTATTTAAAATTATAGTCCCTCTTTTTTAAAAAATGTATACTTTTATACTCTTAATCCTACCTAACAAAACAACAAGCACTTATGAACAAATCTACTCTGCGAATTGCTGGTTTACTCTTAGCCATTTCCGCTTTTACAGGTATCCAACTTATGGCTCAACCAGCTACAGTGGATAAAAACAAGAACCGTGATCCGATGATCATGTCAACGGGTTATGTTTTTCCCGAAAATGATCAAACAGAAACAACAGTAATAACTATCGGCGATTACGATAATTTCAAGCTTGGAACCGATGCAGCCGAATGCAGCATAGCAAGCAATCCGAATAACCCGCTCCAGATGTATGCAGTCTGGAATTCCTTTGGCACTGCCGGTGGTAAAGGGTATTACACCAACGACGGCTATACCTGGACTTCAGGAAACCCCAACTGGACAAGCATGGCAGGTGATGTTGTTGTCACCTATGACAGTTTAGGCAACCTGGCCTATCAAAATATGTATGGCAGTATTTCCGGAGTTAAAGTTGCCATGTCGTCAAATAATGGTCAGACCTGGAGTTCACCGGTTATTTCTACTCCGGGTTCTGATAAAAACTGGATGGCCGCTGACCAGACAGCAGGCCCATATTCAAACTTCATGTATGGTACTATGACTAATTCCAGTAGCAGCGGAGGTAATTTATCAATCAGTTCAGATCTGGGAGTATCATGGGTAGCTTCTCAGGGACAGTCCTATTCTGCTATACCGGGCACTACCGTTTGCATCGGACCTGAGGGGAATATTCAGGGTGGAGCTGTATATATGGTTGGCAATTCAGGAAGCTCATTCAGTTCAGTATACAAGTTCTATAAGTCAACCAACGGCGGGCAAACGTTCACCCTTAAATCGTCACAGCAATACGCAAATACGGTAGGTTCACAGGTTGGCGGCCGTAATGCCGTGCTCAATATGCGTACACGTCCCTATCCGTTCGTTGCTTGCGATAACAGTTATGGTCCTAACCGCGGTCGCCTCTACC
>JANXXZ010000520.1 GCA_025350385.1 Bacteroidales bacterium | reverse complement strand
AGGTGCCAGGTGCCAGGTGCCAGGTGCCAGGTGCCGACAGCTAACTTCAGTTTTCTTTGATGCAAGTATTTTATTTATATCCGCATAATTTTGAACTGTACCTCGGCACCGGGAACATGGAATCTATATCTGGTTTGAGTCTATCACCTGACTTGTATTCTGCAATTTGCTAAAACAAAACCATTTTTAATTAATTGTAAAACTAGTTTGCAGACGAAGTGTTCATGCAACAATCACTTTTATTCCTGCGTCTTCCAGTCGCTTCCTGTCGTCGTCGGAGATTCCGGTATCAGTAACCACGGTGTCAATGCGGTCGGTTTTGCAGATAAAGGCAAGACTTTTCCTCATAAATTTCGACGAATCTGTTACAATAATTACCTCCCTGGCTATTTCAATCATGATCTGGTTAAGATAAGCTTCTTCCATATTGGGAGTTGAAACGCCATTCCGTGTATCAAATCCGTCAACGCCGAGAAAAACCTTATCCACGAAGAAATTTTTAAAATTCTTTTCGGCCAGGGGACCTATGAGTGATAGTGAGTTTTTGCGGAGAACACCTCCGGGAATGATAAGGCTGATATTCTGATTGGATATAAGTTGGTTGGCAACATTCAGCGCATTCGTGATTACCGTGAGGTTAGTGATCGCAAGTGGTAGGTTCTTCACCACTTCCAGTGTAGTGGTCCCCGAATCCACTATAATTGTATCCGTATCCTTGATCAGTAATGCTGCTGCCTTGCCTATGCGGCTTTTCTCCGGCATATTCAGCTTGTGCTTTTCACCCAGGTGCTGGTCAAAACTAACCACATGATCCACACTCATGGCACCGCCCCTGGCACGGATCAGCAACTTCTTAGCTTCAAGTTGCTCAAGGTCATTCCGGATTGTAACTTCGCTAACCCCGAAGTCTTTGCTCAGTGATTTTACAGATACCTGATCGTTTGCTGACAATAATTTCAGGATGTTCATCCTGCGCTCCACCGTATTCTGTTTTTTGTCCTTTACCATGATTGAGATTCCCTGATAAGTAAAATTGATAATGTTGAAGATTTTTTCCGATTAGATTTAGTGCAAATTTAATTCTTTAAGGCTTTGAAACCTGTATTTAAATTATTTAAGGTTTAATAATTTTTTTATAAAGTATTCGAAATGATAAAAAACATTTTATATTTGTATCGAAAGTAAACGAAAGGTAAATCATAATTAATTTACTATGAAGAGTTGGGGATTTTCGAAGGAAACGCTCAAAGCAAAGGGCGCTCTCCTGACTGCAGAAGAAATATACAGGCAGCCGGTATTATGGAGAAAAGTATATGATAAGATAAAATCCGAAAAAAAGTCAATCTCTGAATTTCTTATAGAAGCGAACAAACAAGATAAACTCCAGGTAATACTGACCGGTGCCGGTTCAAGTGCATTCATCGGATTATCCTTGCTTGGAGTGTTTGCACGCAACCTGAAACATCCCGCTTCAGCAATTTCTACTACTGATATTGTCACCCATCCCCTTGATTTTTTTTCGGCTGAAATCCCGTTATTGTTGATCTCCTTTGCCCGCTCCGGTAACAGCCCTGAAAGCGTGGCAGCGGCGGCCATTGCTGACCAAATTTGTTCACAGGTGTTTCACCTTATCATTACCTGCGATGCATCCGGATCGTTGGCAAATTATAAGAGTGACTCACGAAAATACATTCTTATTCTCCCTGCTGAGGCAAATGATCAAAGCTTAGCCATGACAGGCAGTTATTCAGGAATGTTGCTTTCAGGTTTACTGATTGCACGGCTTAAAGAAATTGATCAGCTTGAGAGCCAGGTTACTACGCTACAGTTTTATGCCGGCAAACTCCTGGATGAATTTGCGCCCGAGCTGAAATCAATTGCTCAATTGGATTTTCAGCGAGCTGTATTCCTGGGCTCAGGACCCTTATATGGCACTGCAACCGAAGCTCACCTGAAATTACAGGAACTTACTGATGGAAAGATAATCTGCAAGAATGACTCTTTCCTGGGTTTCAGGCATGGACCCAAAGCTGTTATCGATGAAAAAACGCTGGTATTTTTCCTGTTTTCGAACCAATCGTATGTGTGGCAATATGAACGTGACCTGATGGAATCGATCGGGAACGGGAAGAAAGCACTGTATGTAGCCGGGTTAATGGAAATCAGGAGCCAGAAGTATGATCTGGACAAAGCTTTTGTTCTATCTGATAACGGCAGCCGCCTTGATGAAGACTTCCTGCCTGTTTGTTGCATTTTGCCCGGGCAAATCCTGGGTTTCTTCAAATCTATTCAGTTGGGCCTAAGTCCTGATTCACCTTCGGTAAGCGGCGCCATATCGCGGGTTGTGAAAGGTGTTGTAATTTACCCTTTTAACGACCACTTATCATGAATCCCGAATTACGGCAAAAAGCAGCTTCTACAGATCTGCCGCTCATGGATTATATCCTGAAACGGATTGATAGTATTAGTAAACAGGATGGGATCAAACGCACCATCTTCGCGGCCTGCCCCAATTCATTATCTGTCATCAAAGCATCATTACGTGCAGCAAAACGGTGGAACAGTCCTGTGAAATTTGCCGCCACACTGAACCAGGTAGATACTGATGGTGGTTACACAGGTCTTACGCAGGAGGAATTCATTAAAACCATCAGGCTTGAAGCCGGCAGAATCAATCTTACAGTACCGGTTATTATTGCGGTTGATCATGGCGGACCCTGGCTGAAAGATATCCATACCAGTCAAAACCTGTCTTTTGATGCAACATTCAACTCAGTAAAAAAATCGTTTGAAGCCTCTGTCAGTGCCGGGTATGACCTGATCCATGTCGACCCAACTGTGGACATTTCCTTGCCGAAAGGCAAGCCCATTTCAATAGAAACAGTTGTCAACCGGACCCTTGAGCTGATCAGCAATACTGAAAGTTTCAGGAAAGCCGGTGGCTATGGGCGTATTGCCTATGAAGTAGGTACCGAGGAAGTACATGGCGGCCTGGCTGATATCAATGCATTTCGCCGGTTTCTTGAACTTTTGAAAAAAGGACTGAAAGACCGGGGATTGGCAGAAGTCTGGCCTTGTTTTATAGTTGGGAAAGTTGGCACTGACCTGCATACAACCACATTTGATCCCGCAACAGCTGCAACCTTAACAACCATTGCCAGGGAATTCGGTAGTGTGATCAAGGGACATTATACTGATGGCGTCATCAACCCGGGCGATTACCCGCTTTCGGGTATGGGTGCTGCCAATGTAGGACCTGAATTTACTGAGAAAGAATATGAAGGCCTGATGGAACTCGAACGTTTAGAAAAAAGACTCTTTACGGAAGGCAGAATCGCAAAATGTTCAACTATCGGTTTGATTTTACAGGATGCCGTCGTAAATTCCGGAAGATGGAGAAAATGGCTTCACGCTGATGAAGAATCCGTTAACTTTGAGCATCTAACAGTACAACGCCGTAATTGGCTTACCGGTACAGGCTGCCGCTATATCTGGCAAAATCCTGATGTAATTGCTTCGAGAATGCAACTTTGTTCGAACCTGGAAAGCCTGGGAATCAGGGCTGAAGATATTGTGATTGCGCACATTGAAAGCTCTATGGATAAATACTTTACCGCCTTTAACCTGAGAAACCTGAATGATGTATTATAACCCCTGACTTAAGTTTATGAACGATTTTGATGTTATTGTAGTCGGCGAACTTAATGTGGATATTATCCTGAACAGGATTGACCGCTTCCCGGAAATGGGTAAGGAAATCCTGGCCGGGAGCCTTGATTTAACCCTGGGCAGCTCATCCGCAATATTTGCATCTAACCTGAGTTCATTGGGATCAAAAGTTTCATTCCTTGGAAAGATCGGGAAGGATGGATTCGCTAACACAGTTCTTGACAGCCTTCAGTCAAAAGGGGTTGACACATCCCAAATCTTGCAGTCCGATTTATTGAACACCGGTGCCACTGTTGTCCTAAACTTCGGACAGGACCGTGCCATGGTAACTTATCCCGGCGCCATGGCAGACCTGATACTGGAAGACATCAATTTCGAATATATATCATCAGCACGGCACCTTCACTTTTCCTCCATTTTCCTGCAGCCGGGAATTCGCAACGATCTTACAGCCCTTTTCAGGAAAGCAATATCACTTGGACTCACTACTTCTCTCGATCCGCAATGGGATCCTTCTGAAAAATGGGAAGTAAATCTCAGGGAAATGCTTCCTCAGCTCACTGTATTTTTACCAAACATGTCAGAATTTTTAGAACTGACTTCATGCAGTGCACTGGAAGATGGCATTGAGCAGATTCGTCAATATGCCCCTAATCTCACACTGGTAGTAAAAGACGGCGCTAACGGAGCCTTCGG
>JANXXZ010000518.1 GCA_025350385.1 Bacteroidales bacterium | reverse complement strand
AACCTGAATTCAAACCGGGATGCGGCGTCAGGAATTCAGGTTTCATGATTCCTCAATATGCTGCAGCTTCAGTGGTTAGCCAGAACAAGCAGCTTTGTACCCCATCATCAGTCGATTCCATAACCTCATCCAATGAGCAGGAAGACCATGTGAGCATGGGTGCAAATGCCGCCACTAAAGCATTGCGTGTTGTTAAAAATGTCGAACGGATTCTTTCGGTTGAACTACTGGTTGGAACTCAGGCTATACAATTCCGTGGTATTGAAGAAACTTCACCTGTTTTGCAAAAGTTAATTACCGAATACAGGCAAACAGTTCCCTTCGTCGAAAATGATGTGCTGGTGTATAAATGGATGGATAATTCGCTGAAATTTGTCCATGAATTCCCGTTTTGAGAACTCTATTGATCATCAGGTTGAAAACGTGAAACGCTCAAGTCTTAAGCTTCTCTTACTATCCCCTCTGCTCAATCGCTCCATCACTCCATCACTCCATCACTCCATCGCTCTATCGCTCCATCACGCTCTCACTCCTCGTCCCTCGCCCCTTGTCCCTTGTCCCATTTTTAAATCATCTCTAATAAAATCACCAGGAATCTAAATAACTAACGGAATATTCTTGATATTTGCCCCCATTGTTAAACAGTAAACAACCCTAACCTATGACATTCATCATTAAAGGCAGCGGACTCACAATTGAAAACGTAGTAAATGTTGCCCGAAACAACGAGAAAGTGGAACTGCACCCGGAAGCTGTGAAACGCATTCATGCATGCCGTGCCATGCTCGAACGGAAAATTCAGGCCGGCGAGATAATGTATGGAGTGAATACCGGGATTGGTGAATTTTCGGAAGTAGTGCTTACTGATGACCAGGTAAAGGATTTCCAGAAATACCTTATATATAATCATGCAGCTGGTATTGGTGACCCTATGCCTTTTGAGTATGTGCGTGGTGCAATGCTGGGTCGCATCAATGTGCATGCCCACGGGAATTCAGGCAGCCGGCTCGAAATTACCCAAACACTGGTGGATATGCTGAATAAGGGTGTAACACCCTATGTTTGCCAGAAAGGCTCAGTAGGAGCCTGCGGTGATCTTGCCCCTATGTCGCAGATCGCATTACTGATGATGGGTGAAGGGAAAGCATATTACCAGGGTGAACTTCTGGAAGGCAAAGAAGCACTTCACCGGGCAGGTATCCTTGTTCCGGGGCTTCAGGCACGTGACGGTCTGGCAACTATTAACGGGTCAAACGTCCTTACTGCTATGAGCGCCTTATTCCTGTTCGATGCCAATAATTGGCTCAAACAGGCTGAAATAGCCTGTGCCATGTCACTCGAAGCTTTAAAGGCAAACATGAAACCCTACCTGCCACGGCTGCATGAAGTACGTGGTTTTGCTGGAGCTGTGCGCTCAGCAGCAGCCATCCGGAAACTTGTTTCTGGCGGCGATCTTGCCGAAGGCTATGTTAAATGTAAAGTTCAGGATGCATATAGTATGCGTTCAACACCTCAGGTAATCGGAGCAGCTCATGATGCACTCGCTTATGCACGGTCACAGGTTGAGATTGAATTAAATGGCGTTGGTGATAATCCCATCTTCTTCCCTGAAGAAAACATCCAGCTTTCAGGTGCAAATTTCCAGGGCTCACCCGTTGCAGTTCCGATGGATATGGCCGGGTATGTAATAACTATGGTAAGTGTTTTAAGTGAACGTCGTATGAACAGGCTTAATAATCCAGCCTTGAGCGTCGGTTTGCCCGCTTTCCTCACCAAAGGAGCTGGAATGTTTTCAGGTCTCATGCTCAGCCAGTACACTGCTGATATGCAGATTGTGGAACAGCGCATCCTCTCGGCCCCTGCTTGTATTCAATCCATCCCCGCCGCTGCTGACCAGGAAGATTTTGTAAGCATGGGAATGAATACAGCAATAAAAAATTTCCAAATTCTTGATAACGCTTATGGAATTTTAGGGATTGAGTTGATGGCAGCCGCTCAGGCGCTGGATTTCCGGGAATATAAGTTTGGTGCTGGTGTTACAAAAGCTAAGGAAGTAATCCGCCGTCATGTTGCATTCCTTGAAGTGGACCGCCCTCTTTATAACGACCATAATGTTATGAAACAACTCGTAAAATCCTGCGAAATTCTTACTGAAGTCGAAAATTCAGTTGGAAAACTAGGTTAAGCCAAAAAAGAGATAAAGAACGCATGAAATAGCCATGGTTGATAAATCACCAACTGGAAATATAATACATTTAACCATGGCGTATTCCAGCTGACTTTATAAAACGAATTACTAACAGATGAAATCCCCATGGGCTCAAAATAATCACACCAACCGAGAATGTATATAGACCTTTGTATAAACATTCAACGTTATGGAAAAGATTCTTTTCGATCAGGTAGTAAAAGTGGG
>JANXXZ010000508.1 GCA_025350385.1 Bacteroidales bacterium | reverse complement strand
CACAATGGTGCTGCGGATTCCGTCAATTTCTTCAACTATATGTTTAGCTTTTAATGGCATGGTTGTTCAGATTTTTTTTTGATAAATAATGACCTTTCAATCCTTGAAAAGCACTGCTAATACCAGCTAGTAAAGTATTCCGAAACTGAAGCTGCTGATGATCTCGTAAATCTGGCTCCAGAATCCAAGAACGAAAATGCCGGCCATACACAACAACAGACCGATACGGGTTGGAATATCACTCTTGAAGTATGCCAGGGGTGAATCATTTTTATTGATAAACATTGCTTTTACCACCAGCAGGTAGTAATACAATGAAATGGTTGCATTCAGAACAGCAATAAATACAAGCCAGTAGTAACCTCCCGATGCGGCGGAAGTAAAGAGGAAGAACTTTCCGAAGAACCCGGCTACCGGCGGAATCCCGGCCAGTGAAAACATTGAGAGTGTCATCAGGAGGCTGAGCTTCGGATTGGTAGCGTATAACCCGTCATAATCGTCCATTGATTCTTTGCCTGTAACCGCCGAAATAGCCGAAACAACCCCGAATGCGCCCAGGTTTGAGAAAATATAAACCAGTACGAAATAGATCACTGATGTCATTCCTGTCTGGTTGCCGCCAAGGATACCAAGCAGGATAAAACCGGCCTGGGCGATAGAAGAGAAGGCAAGGAAACGCTTCATATTCTTCTGCCGCATGGCAAACAGGTTACCAATAGTCATGGTAAGTACTGCAATAAGATAAATGATATCTTTCCAGACATAGGCAATCGAATGAAAAACCGTGAAATGAATGATGATGAAGATAAATGAAGCAGCGCCTTTTGAAATCACCGACAAATATGAGGTTACATTTACCGGGGAGCCTTCATACACGTCGGCTGTCCAGAGATGAAAGGGAACCAGGGAAATCTTGAAGGCCATACCGGTGAAGAAAAAGATGAAGGCCAGGATCTGCATGGGTGAATTGGAGAAAAGTTCCCCAACCTTATCGAAATATATGGAGCCGGTTGAACCATAGATGAGTGAAAGTCCGAAAAGAAGTATTCCCGAAGATAATGCGGATGAAAGGATAAGTTTTATCCCGGCTTCAGCCGAACGGGTCTGGTGATGGGTATAAGCAGCCAGTGCAGCAATAGGAATGGTTGCCAGTTCCAGTCCAAGATAAAACATCAGGAAATCACCGGCCGAAATCATAAAATACATCCCGATGAGTGTAGAGAATAGCAACAGGAAATATTCGCTCATTTTCTCTTTGTTATCAGGTTTGCGCAACCAGGTAACCGATTGCAACAGGATAATCAAAACACCCACATTAAGGATATTCTTCATCATCACCGTTAGGGCACTGGTATGGTACATACCGCCGAATAATACCCCGTTTTCTGTGGGCAGGAATCCAATCACGGTATGAATGAAAAACAGACTCAGAACGATCGGGATGATGCGGTGTTTATGAGCCGGTTTCAGGTTCAGGTCAATAATGAGCACGAGAATCGCAAGTATCGTAAGAAGTACCTCGTGCCGCATTGTCAGAAAATCAGTAATGCCCATATGCTGTGGTTGTTATATTTTGGTTATCGGTGATCAGTTATCGGTTATTCGTTACAAAGAATATCCTATATAAGCTTTTCACACTCAACTTTTCAATTTTCAATCTTCAATTTTCAATCTTAACTCAGCACTCTGCAATGAGCACTAAAACAATCCCGCCACTGTTATCCCCGTAATTTTCTGAACCATCGGAATAAGGCTTTGACCGATCATGTTCGAAAGCCATAAAGGTGCAAGACCTATTGCAGCAATTGAAACAATCAGGGAAATAGTCGATAGGCGCTCGTACCAATTTGCATCGCCGAGTTTAAGGAAATGATCATCCTTGATTGGTCCGAAAAGTAAGGATCCAACAACTCTGAGGATATACACTGCCGTGATTACGATTGAAGATACTGCCAGGATGGTAATAACTCTGTGGAAAACATCGGTATGCTGGAAAGCACCCACGAAAATGGTCATTTCAGCCACAAAACCGCTGAATCCCGGGAGTCCGAGGGAAGCAAGACCGGCTATAACCCATGCAACACCCAGGAAAGGCATAACTTTCATCAGCCCACCCATCTCATTGATCATCCTGGTATGGGTACGTCCGTAGATCATACCGATCAGGGCGAAGAATAAGGCTGTCATAAGGCCGTGGGAGATCATCTGGATTACAGCCCCGTTCATGGCGGTCTGGTTCATCATGAGGACTGCAAAGAGCACTAATCCGCAATGACTCACCGATGAATAGGCATTGATATATTTTAAGTCTTTCTGCCAGATGGCTCCGAATGCCCCGTAAACCACACTTATCGAAGTGAGAATCAGGAAAATCCAGGCTTGTTCGTGTGCGGCTTCAGGCAGAAGATAGATAGCTACCCGGAAGGCACCGTAACCTCCAAGTTTCATAAGCACGCCTGCATGAAGCATTGAAACAGCGGTAGGAGCGGAGGCATGACCGTCGGGCGACCATGTATGGAAAGGAAATAATGCACCAAGGATTCCAAACCCGATAAATGTGAATGGGAAGAGGAAGCGCTGCATCTCGATCGGGATGTGAATTTTTGCGATCTGCTGGATATCCCAGCTTAATTGTCCGCCACCGGCCGCTGAATTGAAATAAATTCCAAGTAAACCTACAAGCAGCAAAGCTGATCCGGCCATAAGCATAAGGGTCAGTTTCATTGCCGAATATTCCTTCGGACCTGAGCCCCAGATGCCAATGAGAAGGTACATCGGGATAACGGCAAGTTCGTAAAAGAGGAACATGGTAAAGAGGTCCAGCGAAATAAAGAAACCGAAAACCCCTGAGGCAAGCAGGATAAGCGAAATAAAGAATTCACGCGGCAGGTAATCAACCATCCAGGAGGCAAAGATACCAGCAAACACCACAATGGCAGTTAATGCGATCATGGCTACCGAAATCCCGTCAACGCCAACCGAATAATGAATGTTAAGTGTTGGGAACCAAACAACATCGTACTTAAAAAGCATGGCAGCCGTATTCCCTGCACCTCTTTCAGCGAGGTATAAATATACCAGCAGGCCGGCCATGAGGAGTTGCAGCCCCATTCCTACCGCACTTACGATACGCGATTGTTTCAGGTCCTTGGTGAACACAATACCAATTATTGTGAGTACCGGAATCAGAACGAATAAACTGAGTATGTTCATCTTTTATTTTTTTACCAGAGATAAGCGAAGATTAATACCAAAGCAATGGTGCCTGTCACAAAAACGAAAGCATATTGCTGAACACGTCCCGATTGCAGGCCTTTAATTGAAACTGACGAAACCTGGATGATACCTGCAATTCCGTTCATGGTGCCATCCACCACATGCCTGTCGAACCATGCCAAAGGACGGGAGATGAAATTAAAGATGATCTTTTTGGTCACAAACAGGTATACTTCATCTATGTAGAATTTATGGTATGACCATTTATAGAGATGGCTAATTGCACCGGCAACCTTGTCAGGCACTGCCGTGACTCTGCGGTACATGAAAGTGGCAATGCCGATTCCCAATAATGCAATCAGAACTGAAGGGATAGCTATGGACCATTCGGTAGTGGTTTCGAACGGTATCCCGTCGGAAGTCACAAGGTTATGGAACGGAAGGAAACCGGCAAAAATTGCGCCGAAAGCCAGCACTATCAAAGGAATGGTCATTACATACGGTGCTTCATGCGGAGTATGATGGTAGTGAGTTTGCTTGCCCCAGAAAATGCTGTAATACAACCTGAACATATAGAAAGCTGTCAATCCGGCAACGGCGTACTCAATAAAGAAAAGTACTTTATTATGGTGGAATGCAGCTACGAGAATTTCATCCTTACTAAAGAACCCCGAAAGAGGAGGAATACCGGCAATGGTGATGCAGGCAATGAGAAAGGTAATGTGGGTGATCGGCAGGTATTTGCGTAGATTGCCCATCCCGCTCATGTCGTTGCTGTGAACGGCATGAATAACGGCGCCTGCTCCGAGGAAGAGCAAAGCTTTGAACATGGCATGGGTGAACAGGTGGAAGTTTGACGCCATGAAACCTAGCCCGTTTTCACCTCCGTAACCCGAAACTCCAAGGGCCAGCATCATATAGCCGATCTGCGACATGGTTGAATAGGCAAGCACACGTTTAATATCTGTCTGCGTACAGGCAATAACCGCCGCGAACAGGGATGATATCCCTCCGACCCAGGCAACTAGGGTAAGTGCATCAGGTGCACCTAAGGCATAAACCGGGAAAAGCCGTGCAACCAGGTAAACGCCGGCAACAACCATTGTTGCTGCATGGATTAATGCTGAAACAGGTGTCGGACCTTCCATTGCATCCGGCAACCATATGTGAAGCGGGAACATGGCCGATTTACCGGCACCTCCCATAAAAATAAAGATCATTGACCAGGTAAGGACTGACATTCCCATGAATGCAGCACCCCCGGCCTGTGCAATTGCAGGACCCGTCGGACTGGTGAGTGTCTGGAAATCGAAGGTATGGGTGTTGAACGACAACATCAGGATTCCGATCAGGAATCCCAGGTCGGCAAAGCGGGTTACAATGAATGCTTTTTTAGAAGCAGCCACTGCGCTGGGTTTTTCATAATAGAAGCCGATGAGCAGGAAGGATGAGACACCTACCAGTTCCCAGAAAATGTACATCTGGAAAATATTGGTTGCAAGTACCAGTCCTAGCATTGAGAAACTGAATAGCGACAGGAAGGAAAAGAAACGGTGAAAGCCACGTTCGCCTTTCATATAACCGAGGCTGTATATATGCACCATGAGCGATACTGTGGTGATTACCACCAGCATCATCACCGAAATAGGGTCGATCAGCGAACCTAATTTAATGGTGAGGAGATCCGTCAGGTGCAGCCAGTTTACTTCAAATGCCTTGATGGAAACATAGCCGGTACCGGCAGTATGGCCAGTCCAGAAATAAGTGATAGCTGTATAATACGAAAGAATCGCGGCAAAGCTGAGGCCGGCAGTCCCGATCAGCCCTGAAACAATGGGCTTCATCTTATGCCCGGTGAGCCCTGTAAACACGAATACAGCCAGTGGCACCAGCGGTATGAGAATAGTATAGGCGTAGTCTGTCATATCTTTTTCGAAAATCAGTTATAAAAGGTCTTCAATTTACAGGTGATCAGGTTAACATTAACAGGCGGTCAGGCATACTCTGGGTTAAAAGCGCATTACATCCACTTTGTCCACATCAATGGATTTGAAATTCCTGTAAATGTTGATAATGATGGCAATGGCAACGGCAGCTTCGGCAGCAGCAACCGCAATCACGATCAGGCTGAAAAAATGGCCTGACAGATTTTGCGGGTACAGGTACCTGTTGAATGCCACGAAATTGATGTTTACCGAATTGAGGATGAGCTCAATGGACATCAGCATGGTGATGAGGTTTCTCCGGGTGAGGAAGCCATAAATTCCGATGAAGAACATCAGCGTACTGATTACCAGGAAAGCATGTAATGGAATAACTCCGGTCATTATGTTGGATATTGGTTATTGGTTATTGGCTATCTGTTAATTGTTCAAACTGTAGTAATGAGTAATTGTCAACTTCTCCTTACTCCTTACTCATTAATTACTAGTCAATTGTCCATTGTCAATTGTCAATTGTCAATTCTCTCCCTTCAACTTCTCTTTTCTCGCTACAATAATGGCTCCCACCATAGCTGCAAGTAAAAGGATTGAAATAACTTCGAAAGGAAGTGCAAAACCGTTTTCCTTATAGGAAATAAGGGCAGCGCCGATATCTTTAACATTTGATGGGGAAGCAACTGCGGTACCGGGTACAAAATTGAATTGAATGATGGTGATGAGTGTGAGTG
>JANXXZ010000463.1 GCA_025350385.1 Bacteroidales bacterium | reverse complement strand
GATCTCAGGCTAAAATGAAAGATCAAGGTAAACGGGTAAATGGTCACTAAAACCGCCAATATATTTTGCCCCGTAATAGGTTCGGAAAGGTTTTTGCCCGAACCAGGCGTCATCGGGTTGAAGCAGGAATGGAGCATCCAGTATATGCACCGAATGCGGTGTGGTATGTAATCCTCCTGTATTCTTAAGCAAAGCGGCAGATACAATGAATTGGTCAATTGTAATCCATAATTCACGGTCCTTAATGGTGCCGCGGTTCCAACTGCATCCTGCACCTGTCATCATATTGTAGATGTCTATATTTGAGAGATTTACCGAATCGCGTTTGGCATTCAGCACTTTAGCAACGCTCTCATCCGTCGGCTCATCGTTCAGGTCGCCCATGATGACGATGCGTGCCGTTGGAACAGCAGCAATGATGGAATCCACCTTCTGCCGGAGCACCGAAGCCACATAATTCCGCTTTGGTATTGTGGCAATATAGCCACCAAACCGGGAAGGCCAGTGATTTACGAAAATGTGAACGGTATCGCGCTTCAGAACCACACCCTTAACATACAAAATATCACGGGTACGGGCATTCGTATCAAAAGGGAACCGGATGGGAATAAACCCGGTGGTTAGCGGTTTAAATTTTTCCGGCCGATATAGCATGGCCACATCAATTCCCCTCGGATCAGGAGAATCGCGGTGAATTATACGGTATCCTATATTCTTTAACGGAGAACCCATCACCAGGTTATTTAACACATACCGGTTTTCAACTTCACACAAACCAATAATTTCAGGAGCCTCCCAGCCACCGACAGTGAGAATAACTTTCGAAATATTAATGATTTTGCGTTGCATGCGATTATATGACCAGCCGCGCATGCCGGTTGGAGTGTATTCATCATCCGCGGTCAGGCTGTCGTTCACAATGTCAAAAAGGTTTTCGGTATTGTAAAACATCATCCGGATGCCATTTTCGCCCCGGTGTGCAGGATCTGGCTGCTGGTAAACACGACTTTTATTTGCATTTCCTGCACCTTGCTGGGCCAAAATAGTTACCGGCAGCAGAATACCGGCCAAGATGGACAAGTAGAAATAAACCAAACTTTTTTGAAAAGGCATAAAACAGGACAATATTTAGAGTTTTCAAAGGTAGCAATTCTAAAAATACCTTTTATACTGACAAAACTCATCAACTTTTAAGGATGGAATTATTCTAAATTACCCGTTAAGTATTATACGGAGGGGACTTTCATTAATTTCGGTGCCCGAACGATACCAATCTGTATTAACCCATTTCTCGATTCGACTTACCGATGCGAAAGAAATCATTAAAAAACACAAATTACTATCGCGTTTCCCTCCAATGGGCAATTTTAGTCCTCCTCATTTATATGGTTGCCCGGCCTTTTTTTGACAAAAGCTATGCCGCCGATTTTGAAGCTTATTGCCCTTTCGGGGGCATGCAGGCAATGGCCGGCTATTTTTCGAGCAGTTCCCTTGCCTGTTCCATGACTACCGTTCAGATAGCCTTGGGGATAGCTTTGTTGCTTGTTGTTGTGTTATTTTCCAAACTTTTTTGCAGCTTCATCTGCCCCTTAGGCACTGTGACCGAATGGATCGGGTTACAGGCACGCAGGCTTAAAATGCAGGTTACACTCAAAGGGCTTGCCGATAAGCTGTTACGGCTGCTTAAATATGCCCTTCTTTTTGTCACCTTTTATTTTTCAGTAAACAGCAGCGAATTATTCTGCCGGACTTTCGATCCGTTCTATGCTTCATTCACCGGTTTCTCAGGCGATGTGGTATTGCACTATGCAATCCCGGCACTTTTCCTAACCATAGCGGGGTCTTTTTTCATCCACCAGTTCTGGTGCAAATACCTCTGCCCCCTCGGCGCAATCACCAACCTGGCGGTATACGCATTGCCTGTAGCGACGCTTACTCTTCTGTGGGTCATCCTGGTGAATGCGATGAACCTGGACATTTCCTGGGTTTGGTTACTTGGAGGAATCTGCCTCACAGGATTCATTCTCGAAGCAACCACATTAAAATTCCTGGTATTCCCTACCCTTCGGATCACAAGGAATAAGGATATCTGCACCAGTTGTCGTATCTGCGACAAAAAATGCCCGATGGCGCTGGAAATCTCAACGGTGGACAAGGTTGATCATATAGACTGTCACCTTTGCACCGATTGTATAGCAAAATGTCCCGAAAAAGGAGTTCTTGCCATAAACCACCATTCGTGGAAATGGCTGCCTCCGGTTGTCATTGTTGTAATGATTGCGCTATCAATTCTGATTTCCTCCAGGTATGAGATTCCTACCATAAGCGAAAAATGGACGGATGCTCAAAATATTAACACGGCCGGCATCTTTGAAATGTCAGGATTGAAGAACATCAAGTGTTTCGGAAGTTCCAGGGCCTTTGCCAACCAGATGAAGGATGTTCCGGGCGTGCTGGGTGTTGAGACTTATGTAAAACAACATAAGGTTAAGGTGTATTTTGACGAAAAACTCACAACGGCGGAAAAGATCAAAGCTGCCATATTCAGTCCTGTTGCCAT
>JANXXZ010000441.1 GCA_025350385.1 Bacteroidales bacterium | reverse complement strand
AATTCTCTGCAAGCAGGTCTACAGTGATCGCTTCCCCTGGCTGGTAAACGATTTTGGCTGTCTTTGCAGAGACTTTTATACGATCAGGAATAAATTCCTCAACCGAGATGCGACTGGAAGCCAGCAGCACATTATTGGCTGAATATACCTCAATTAGGTATGTGCCTGTCATTGCCTGAAGGGGAATATTAAATGTAGTTTCAGCCGCTCCGTAATTTCCCAGCTGCCTCCGCTGGGTAAGGTATTCCTTTCCATTGGGGGCAATGATCCTGATTTTAACCGGTATATCCCTCACCGTTTCCCATTTCAATGTCCTCACGATCGTATTCACATGGACAGTATCCCCCGGGCGATAAAGATTCCGGTCACCATAAATAAAGACATCATAATCAAGGTTGGCAGTGCGTTTACCTCCCACATCAAACCGGGATGTTTCGACCCTAGAGTTGTTGAAAAGAATGAAGTTAAAGTCATTACCGTATTTGGCAGTTACCATGCTGAGCCTAAATCCAGCTGCATTTTGCTTTACATTCTTAAATATTGCAACTCCGTTATTATCGGTTGCTGTTGAATATACTTTCTGGTTATTGGAGCTGATGAACTCCAGCCTTGCTCCTTTCATGGGACTTGCGTCTTTCAGCGAATTCACGAAAACCATCACATCATCTGTCCCTTCCTTCACGATCATTCCCAGGTCGCTGAGCGATAAAAGCTGTACATCCTGCAACCATTTCCGGTCAGTTGACTCGACTTTAACCAAATAAATACCTTTAAAGGAATCGTTGAACTGCATTTCGTCCAGGTCAAGGTTAAGGAGGGAAATATTGCCCGACTTTGGCAATGAACGGGTCTGTATAATCTTACTCATTACCGGTTTCCCGAAGTTCTCGTCGAATGAATAGCCATACAGGTCGTGGTATTCATCATTGTCTTCCACATAGTTATACGATTTGCCCTGGCGGAGGTAATGCTGGATATTGTTCTCAAATATCTTAAATACAGATACTTTTATCGATGGGACGTTAATAATACTGATTCCCAGGTTCCGGAATCCTTTTGAAGAGAGATAGGTCGCTTTTTTTTCAGTAAAACCCACATAGGGCTCAAGGCTGCCAAAGGTAACTGTCTGAATATATTCCTGACCTAGTTCGCGTCCAAATACACTGTGTAAAGCCGGTGCAATTTTAACTGTATATGCTTGCTTTTCAATAAAATCACCCGTGATCATAAATCCGTTCGGTAACAATTCTGCCTGGAAAGTTACAGCAGGTTCAGTGGTAACAAATCCTGAAAGTCCCTGCGCAAGAACAGGCTGGGTGGTGAAAACACTGATAATTCCTTTTCCTTTATCAAACCCGGTTGTGATCTCCGAAATTTCCAGTTTGTCCTTCGAAGGGATCATAAAACTATGTTCCAGTTCTGTTGTGGTAGCTGAATTTCCACCCTGGCAAACCATTCCTTTGCCGATACTTACTTTTCCTTCGGCTGTTTCATCCGGCAATAACACATCATAACTAATAGATATTTCCACAATATCTCCTTCCGATTGCGAAAGAAGGTTAAAAGGAACATCCTTCCCCCTGACCTGGATTTTAAGCAATCCCTTTACTATGGAAGGAGAAACAGGATTATTGAATGTGAGTTGCAGCCGGACCTCCACACGGGCCGCCGGATCGCTGCCAAGCGCCCAATAGCTGTTTACACCCTCAATTGAAAGATAAGGAGTATGAAATGCTATCGGATCCTTATCCACGTTGTAATCCTTCTTTACAAATCGCAGCAACTCATTATTCAGAAAAGCTTTATAATTGGAAGCGGGCGCCATGAGGCCCGAAGGCGAAAAGGTGAGTTCACTTTTCCCGGTCCACATGAATTTACCGGGGATGGCCGGTTCAAAACGAAGATAGCCAATGGAATCCCATTTATTGATCCGCGATGAATCATTTAGCAACTCCTTATTGAAAGTAAACACCAGGTTTTGTGCACGAAGCACCTCCTGTTCGAAATTGGTTTTCTTAATTCGAAGTTTGTTGCCAGCGCATGAAGCAAGGAAAACGGCAATAATAAGTAGGTAAATGGAATTTCTATACATACGATTGTGGGGTTGGAATGTAGTTTTTCTGTTTATTACTTCAGGTATCTGCGGTGGAGGTGGAGCGAGTAATCAAAGGTGCGTGAGAAAGAGTGTAAGATAAAGGAGATATTTTTCGGAGTTCGGATTTCAAAATTCAGATATTGGTAATGTCTCTTAGATCTTGAGTAATCAGGTTTTGTCCTTTTACTCTCTTTATTTTGTATCTCTGATTTCCCAGAAACTCTCCAGATTTATTATCCTCTTGGCTTAACAATTCCATAAACGAATAAATCCTTGTATTCACCCCAATGCCTTACATGTTCCTTCAAATAGCCTTCCTGAACCATACCCGCTTTTTCCATCACCCTGCCTGATGCCGGATTGTTGGAAAAATAATTGGCATACACCTTATGAATATTAAGCGATTCAAAGCTGTATTGTATTATTGCCTTCGCAGCTTCGGTTGCAAAACCCTGGTTCCAGAACTCCTCTCCTATCCAGTACCCCAATTCGGCATTTTCAATTTCCATCTTAAGAGTCAGCCCTATGCAGCCGATTAGTTTCTTATCACTTCGCCGGCAGATACCCAGTACAAGCTGTTTTTTTTCCTGAAAATCTTTTACGTGTGTAGCTATCCATTCTTCAGCAATTCCATCAGGGTATGGAAATGGCATATATAAAGTATTTTCAGCCACTTTCGATTTACCAGCCATCCGTTGCACATCAAAACCATCGCTGAGTTGTAAGGGTCTAAGGAGAAGGCGCTGAGTTTTAATGGTCGGGCGGGAATCATGCTGATTCATAAAATAATTAGATTAAAAAAGTATACGAAAATGGGTAAGAAAGATATTGCCTTAGGTGGATTAAAAATAACAAAATAACAAATACATTATTGGATTGGAAGATTAAAACAATTTACTGACTACTGTCACAAAGTAATACTGTTTACTGCCAATAGAAAATGAGGAAGTAACTGATTACTATCAAGGATTATTTCAACATTACTTAATCAAGTGCTCAACGATGAAACTTCTGCAGAAATCCTTAAGAATCGTATAGGTACGACCGATGAATAAACAAAAACCGGATGCATAGCACCCGGTATTATTGATGAATATATATTTATAGGCTATTTTACTTATCCACCCTGAACACCGAATCAATCACGGTACCGTCAATCCATTTTATAACAGCAACCACTTCGTCAGTTAAGCGTGGTTTAGCCGGCTTACCACATATCTTTTCGGCTTCTGCCTTAAGTTCATGAATCGTCCTGATAGTTAATTCGCTTCCTTTCAGCTTTTCGATCAGGTCAGGACGTAATGGATTAATGGCGATGCCTCTTTCTGTTACAATCACGTCGATAAGTTCACCGGGCCCGCATATAGTAGTGACTTCATCCAGGATTACCGGCATACGATCACGGAACAAAGGAATGGGCAGAATCACACATTTTGACATAAGGCAGTTCATCCAGCCACCGATCCCATGTAACAGGTAGCCGTCGCTATGGGTAACCACATTGGCATTGAAATTAACATCCACTTCAGTTGCGCCTAGTATGACCACATCCACAAACTGGGCAAAGTTGCCTTTCCCGTGAAAATTATAGCTTGTAAATGGGCTTGTATTAAGGTGACCCGGGTTTTCGCGCATCGAACGAACACCTTCAAGGTCGAAAGTTTGCCCGTCGAGGATATAATCCACCAGGCCATCTTCAAGCATTTTAACCAGGTATTTATTAGAGCCACCCCTCGCGAAACGGGCTTTCATTCCCCTTTTACGGCACATTTCGGCAAAATAAACCCCAATGCTCAGCGCTGTTCCGCCAGCACCTGCCTGGAACGAAAAACCATCGCGGACAATCCCTGCTTCATCGCAGAACTGGGCTGTCATTTCAGCTAAAAGAAGTCTGTCAGGGCTTTTGGTAATCTCAGTGGTGCCTGATACTATTTTTTCAGGAATCCCTATAATGTCCATTGCAACCACATAATCCACATAGTTGCCCTGTATCTGCCAGGGTACGCAGGGGAATGGCATAAGGTTGTCAGTTACCACAATCACTTTATCGGCATATTGTGAATCGGCAAGGGCAAAACCAAGCAATCCGCAGGCTGCCGCTCCTCGGTCACCCGTAGCATTGCCAAACGGATCGGCTGTCGGGGCAGCAATTACAGTGATATCAATATGAACATCTCCATCCTGGATAGCCTGGTAACGCCCTCCGTGCGAACGAAGCACACCCAGTCCCTGCATTTTGCCTTCAGAAGTAAAACGCCCCAGGGCGCCGTTCATGCTTCCTTCGATATGGTGAATAGTACCATCCTCAAGGTATTTAATCAGGGGTGAGTGACATTCAAACGATGCGGAAGGAACCCAGGTGAGGTTTTTCACACCCAACTCAGCGGCTATATCAAAGATCTGAACAGCAACCAGGTCCCCGTTCCTGAAATGATGGTGGGTGGAAATGGCCATACCATCCTTCAACCCTGCCCGGATCAGTGCTTCTTTGAGGGTTGGTATTACTTTATTGCCGTCGTCAGGATAATCGATGCAAGAAGCAATAAGTGGTGCATATTTCCTGCCTGTAGGGTGGTATTTGCCTACACCCATAAATGGGATTGCTTCTTTACCGTTAACTATCTGCGGAACAGTGCGTCCTGCTGCATTGGTTGTGAGTTTATCGTATTTTGACATGGGTATTCATTTGAGTTTAAATACTGACAGAATCAGTTGAAATCGGTTAATAGTCAAAATTTGTTGGTTACATGGGGTAACGGCAAGTCCGGCAGCAAGTTGACTCATATCTGCGCCAGGAATTCCTCCCGCCATCCTGCTTTAAGTTTCCCAAGCGCTATGGCAAGGTCAATCAACTTCTGAGCGCGTTTAACCACAGGTGGGTCAATCATTTTTGTTCCGAGCGAAACAACACCTAACCCCTTTTCGGCAGCCTCCATGAATGCATTCACTATTTTTTTAGCCTTATCAATTTCAACTTCATCCGGGGCATAAAATTCGTGAATAACCCTGATCTGACGGGGATGGATACAGCCCATTCCGTCAAATCCCAGGGCTTTGGAATTAATTACATTTTGTTTTAACCCTTCCATATCACCCACATCACTGAAAACTGAATCAATCGCCTGTATTCCCGCAGCTTTGCATGCATTCACAACCATACTCCTTGCAAAGAATGATTCTGTTCCTTCGGCAGTACGTTTTGTCCCCAGGTCGGCAGTATAGTCTTCCAACCCTATCGCCATGGCAACCACATTTTCGCATTGGGCTATTTCAAACGATCTGAGCACGCCCAGCGCACTTTCAATAATCGGCATGATCCAGATTGGCTGGGATGCACCGGTTTTAGTCCTGATTAGTGCAATTTTTTCATTTACCTGCCGCACCTGATCAGTGTTTTCACATTTTGGGAGTAATATGAGATTAACATTATGGGGAACTATAAAATCGAGATCCTGCAATCCGCGTGGTACCTGGTTAATACGAACCATGCGTTCGGCACCGTAGAAGTCAATTCCGCGCAAAGAGTTCCTTACGAGGAAACTGGCTTCAAATTTTTTTGCAGGAGCAACCGCATCTTCAAGGTCAAGGATAATTCCATCAGGTTTATGAACACCGGCATTAATAGCAAGGCTTGGCGTATTTCCGGGAAGATAGAGCCGTGAGAAACGATTCCTGTCGCGGGTAGTAGAATAAGTATTTTCGGGAAGAATCGGGAAAAGAAATTCCTTTTCTGTCTTAACCAGCAGCTTAACAGCAGCTTCCAGGCGGGCTGCTAACACAAGGGGCAATGCACCGCTGTCTTCAACCAGAATCCTGGTATTCTTTACATCAAAGAAATCCATGACTTCATTAACCAGCTCCCTAATGCTTGCTCCATACATGCTTTCAACTTTACTCATGAGTTCAAGCTGTATGCCCCCGGATTCAGCCAATTCCATCGTGACGAAACAATCGGACCGGATGCCTTTTCCTTTGTTGCCAACGGCTGCCACATTGTCAGAAGTAAATTCCATATATATGATTATTAACCAGTTAAAATTGAAGGAAGAACATTGATTCAGATCCCAGATTCCGAACAAAATTACGTTTGGTAATGGTTTTATCAAATAAAACTGTACATTTTTATTCAATCTATTAAATATTTGATGGCCAGATATTTGCGTAATATTTTCTTCAGCACCTCAGTATAAAGTAAGGAAAAAGATTATAAATAGTGTTCTTTAATCGAGTAGGAAGTGAGGGATTATTTCCCTCACTGTCCTCTCACACCACCGTACGTGCCGTTCGGCATACGGCGGTTCATAGAGTTTAGAGCTTTGTTGTAAACTTCGGTAAAACAAAGTAAACCTTGATCTTTAAAAT
>JANXXZ010000428.1 GCA_025350385.1 Bacteroidales bacterium | reverse complement strand
CTTTTAAAGGTTTGCCAGTTTCCTTTAAATATCCAGGCTTGCTTATCAAATACCGGTATTTTCTTATCCAGCACAACATTTGGGAATGATACCTCCAACACAGGAGCAACAGGAGCCTGTTTTGCCACAGTGATTTCATTTTCACTTATTTTACCCCCGTTATCAGCTACCAGTTTAACGGCATAGTTGTAAGTGCTTTCAACAGCCTTATGAAAGGAATAATTGGTATTGATAAAAACTGAATCAGCCATAAGGGTCACACCTTTTTTCATATCGTGCGGCAATTGATCGAACCCGATGATAACGCCAAGCACCGCCATGGCGTTACTGGGATTGCAGTCGGAATCCTGCCCGCAACGGGTGGTAATCTCCAGTGTTTTACGGGGGTCACCTTCACCATAAAGAAGTCCCATAACTACAAAGGCCCCGTTCAACTTGGCATCGATATTGAAGTCGCTGCCGGCTCCGCAGAAATGATCGTAGCCCCACTTGGCAACCAGTTCTTTCCAGGCTGCTTTCCAGTCGCCGGGATAATGGTTGTGAAGGGTAATCACATCAGCGATCATTTTGGCATAATCACTTCCGGCAGGGATTGATTTGAGCGCCTTGCCGATAATGGTGGGTATATCATTTTCGAAGAAGGCCTGGGTGTAAAGCGCTGATATGAAAATGCCTCCGTATACACCGTCGCCGTAATTCATGATGTGACCTATTTTACCGGCCATTTCCGAAGCGGTTACCGGCATCCCGGGGCACATGAAACCCAGGTAATCAGCCTCAATCTGGAAGTCAATATCATCGGCATGGGAGTTAAACTCAGGGCTTCCTGAAGCAGGCGGGAAAATGCTGTCGTAGTAATTCTTTCGGGCCTGCACATTCGCATGCCATAGCATATACCCGGCTTTTGCGAACATCTCCTGGAATTTCTTAGCGGGGGCATCGATCCCGTATTTGTCCATGGTCATCATGAAGGTAAGCTGAACGTAAATATCGTCCTGCCACATACTACCCTGGATATCGTTGGGTGTCCAGAGAATTGAGTCATCGAATGTTTTACCCTGGGCCCGGAATTCGGTAGGTGCGCCATACGTAACTCCGATCATCTTTCCTGCCCAGCCCCCGGCTATTTTGTCCTTCAGGGTTTTGGGACTGATTGTCAGTACATCTGCCTGTTTGGTTCTGCAGGCTGAAAGAGCGATCATCGCGAGGAACACCAAAGAGATCAGGTTGAATCTTATCATAAACGAAGGTATATTTAAATACAATTTAAAATTAGTAATTATTGTTGCTGCTTATTCGCTTCAATAAAGAGAATGATGATTGAATACAAAAAGATAACCACTAAGGGCATATAGATCACATAGAAACCACATAGGTGTTCAATAGATTCCTAAATCCCGAAAGTGCAATACTGTCTTTAAATGAATAATTTCTATGTGCCCTCTATTGTTTTCTATGTGCCTATGTGTTTTAATCACATTGCCTGACACAATTCAAACAAGCGGTGCAAGTGCAGGATCATTTGCTGATCCGGTTTCAATTACGGGCAATGAAAAATAAAAAGTAGCTCCTTCACCTACTTTCCCCTCAGCCCATACTTCCCCGCCATGGCGTTTCACGATCCGTTGTACGGAGGCAAGGCCGATCCCGGTTCCTTCAAACTCCCTGGCGTTGTGAAGCCGTTGAAATACACCGAATAGCTTTTCATAGCTGGCCATATCAAAACCGGCCCCGTTATCAGATATCGAATAAGTGCAGAAATTATTCTCTTTCCGGCAGTTTACTTCAATTACCGGTTTCTCCTTTTTTGAAGAATATTTAATCGAATTTGACAGAAGGTTGGCCCAAACCTGCCGGATAAGATTGGGATCGCAATGGCATATAGATAAATCGCCCACATTAAATTCTATGCTGTTACTTTCCAGATTTTCAGTAATCTCATTGTAGACGGTATGAACCACTGTTTTCATTTCGACCAGCGATCGGTTCAGTTCAGAGCGGCCCAGGCGCGAAAAGGCAAGCAGGTCGTCAATAAGCCGTCCCATTCGTTGGGCATTATCACGGATCACATTACAGATCCTGCGTCCCTCCACATCAAGAAGTGCGCTGTAATCATCCATTAATATTTGTGTAAAGCCGTCAATTCCCCTCAGGGGTGCGCGTAAATCGTGCGAAACGGAATAGCTGAATGATTCCAGTTCCTCGTTGGCTGATTCCAGTTGAGCGGTGCGCTGAATAACACGTTGTTCAAGTTCTTCATTCAGCTTACGGATATTTTCTTCCGCTTTTTTACGCCCGGTAATATCAATAACAAGACCGGCTACTTTCAACGGTAATCCTTTAGCGTCTTTTTTTACAATAGTCCCGATATCATAGAACCATTTGTATTCGCCTGATTTGGTTAAAATCCGGTACTCAGCTTCATACTTATCGGATTGACCGTAGATGTGCCGCCGCATTGCATCCATTGCTATTTCCCGGTCTTCAGAATGAACCAGGACCATGAAATCTTCATAATGGTGGAACTCTTCAGGACGATAACCCAGCATATTCGTTTTACGTATATCGAAAATTACTTTACCGGTAGTGATATCCATTTCCCACCAGGCCATATTTGCCGACTCCATAGCAAGTTCTAGCCTTGAATTATTCTCCTTCAGGGCTTCCTCGGCCCGATTACGTTCAGTAATGTCAGTTGCAACCCCGACAAGTCCAGCAATCTTTCCTTCTGTGTCAAAAAGCGGGGCAAACTGGTTGTCAAAACAGACGTCTTTTACATAAGTAACTCCTGTTATAGTTTCGCCGCCGAGTACCCGGTTAATAACATCTTTTCCCTTGGACTCTTTATCACCAGATTCGGTGACCGTTAGAGTGCTGAAAAGATCATAAGCCGACTCACCAACATTTTCTCCAGGGTTCATTCCTATCCCTTCCAACGCTTTGCCTTCATGAAGTGTAAAAATCCCTTTGCTGTCGGTCGAAAATATAGTTATGGGCGCATTGTTCAGTAAGGTACGAAACCGTTCTTCGCTTTCTTTCAGCGCCACTTCTGCCCTTTTACGCCGCAACGACACGGCAGACAGATTAATGAAATTCTGCAAAATTTCTCTTGAAGGGTCAGGATTACCTTTCTTCATTGCAAGCAGTGAGGTTCCATAAAGTATTCCCTCAGCCAGGTATGCCACTCCAATGAACCTGTCAACATTAAGCAACCTCTGTATTGCAGCGCTTACCGGACGTGAAATGGCTCCAAAACTCGCTTCATGTAGTGTTTTCCTTATTCCAATTATATCCAGGGTCATTTCCTGGTACATCTCATCGCTTACATTGGCGCGTATTTTCTTTATCTGTCTGCCAATCAGTCCGGTGATTTTATCGAGAAATCCCGGTTCCATATCAAATTCTCTGACTACCGTCATCCGTTCGTCAGGGATGTAATCAGAAAATGTAACCACCTCTGCACCAGCTATTTCTTTGATTTTATTTGTTATGAAAGATTCGATATTATCATCTGATGATAACATTGCCAGTTCGATAGAAAACTGGTTCAATTTTGATAAAGCATTGTAATGTTGTGTTAATTCTTTCTGAGCCTGTTTATACGCTGACTTTTCCCGGGCATCATCAAGCGCCCGCTTCACAGCAAATGGAAGCCTTTCCGGTTTATCTTTCAGAACATAATCGACAGCACCGGCTTTTAGAAGTTCGATCGCCGTATCCTCACCTATCGATCCTGAAATGCAGATAAAGGGAATTTCGGGGCAGATTTCCAAGGCAACCCGGAGGGCGCCAAATGCATCAAATCCGGGTAAATTGAAATCGGCTAAAATAATATCATAGTTGTTTCCGCGGAGTGCAGAGGCAAATTCATTCTCCTTATCCACACGGGTAATATTCAAATCAAATCCCGCATCGGCCAGTTGTTCGCTTATGATCTCAAAGTCGAGCAATGAATCCTCAAGCGAAAGTACTTTTAATACTGTTTCGGATTTAAGGTGTTTCTCCATATTATGATTCTTTCTCGGGAGGCAACTCGTTCAGCAATGCCCAGAACGCACCAATTTGTTTTACCGCTTCAAAAAAGTCCCTGAAGTTTACTGGTTTCACCACATAAGCATTAACTCCAAGATGGTAACATTTTTTCAGATCCGGTTCTTCACGCGAAGAAGTGAGCATGACTACAGGAAGAGTTTTTAATTTTTCATCGCTTCGGATTGCCTGGAGTAGTTCTATACCATTCATGCGCGGCATTTTAATATCCAATAATATTACAGCCGGATTTTCCTTTATACGTGTCCTGAATTTACCTTCAAAACGAAGATATTCCATTGCTTCCACACCATCTTTTACGGATATAACCTGGTTGGCAAGGTTGTGTTCCGAAAGCGCTTCGAGGGTAAGTTCAACATCTTTCGGATTGTCTTCCACCAATAGAATTGTCCTTAACTGAATCATGTCTTTAGTTATTGGTTATTAGTTGCTTTTATGGTTACTAAATTAACGGTTACTCTTTACTGGTTAGCGTTTGCCTCCCCACCTCTAAATTCGGTAATGAAAAATAAAAAGCAGCTCCTTTATCCAATTCAGCTTCGGCCCAGGTGCGCCCGCCATGTTTCAGAATAATGCGGTGGACATTGGCTAACCCGATACCGGTGCCTTCAAACTCTTCGGATGAATGCAGGCGCTGAAATACGCCAAAAAGCTTGTCGGCATATTTCATATCAAAACCGGCACCGTTATCCCGCACAAAAAACACATATTCATTGATTTCTGCCTTGAATCCTATCTCGATCCTGGCTTTTTCTTTCAAGCCGGTAAACTTCACAGCATTGTTCAGCAGGTTAATCCAAACCAGTTGAAGCAGGTTGTAATCGCCATTTACATGGGGCAATGGTGCAATTACCCATTTTATAGTTCGCCCTGAAATCTCCTGTTTCATTTTCCCAAGTACATCCTTAACCAGAATATTCATATCAATGTCGCCCCAATGCATCTCCTGCCTTCCTGTCCTTGAAAACTGAAGCAGGTCGTCGATCAGCCTACCCATTTGCCGCGAGGAATCGGCTATGGTATCCAGGTAATGTACTCCTTTTACAGGCAGTGAATCCTTAAAGCGTTCGTTTAACAAATCAACATAGCCGCTGATATGACGCAGGGGAGCACGCAGATCGTGCGAAACGGAGTAGGTGAATGCTTCTAATTCTTTATTTGATTCCTCGAGTTGAGCAGTTCGTTTAGTTACCTTGTGCTCCAGGGTTTCATTTAACTTTCGGATTTCCTCTTCCGCTTGTTTGCGTTCGGTGATGTCCTGAAAAAATCCATAAACTCTGCGGTTATCTAAATCAGCTTTTCCTATGGCATGAACATTCCGCCGATTCCCTTTAGCTGTAATGATTTCCAGTTCCACATCAAATGGCTCACCGACTTCAATTGCACGTTGCACAGCCTTTTCAATTACAGGCCTGGATTCAGGGGTATAAAAATTTATTCCCTTCTCAACATTCTGATCTGAATTAAGTTCAACTTCATGAATACTATAAACCTCGTCAGTCCAGGTCATATCCAGTGTATCAATATTAAACTCCCAGCCACCGACCTTTCCGATTCTTTCCGTATCAGAGAGTAATATCTTGCTCTTTATTAGCTCTTCTTCAGCTTGTTTACGCTCGGTTAAATCATATCCAAACGCCCAGAATTCGTCGCCAAATGTTTTACCTACCCAGGCGATAATTTTCACGGAACCATCCTTGCAGGTACAAACGCACTCCAGGGCCTCTACATCCGAGTTGTTTTTGCCGGCTTGTTCAATATTATGGATCCATTGATCAATTACCTGTTGGCGGTATTTTTCATCAGGGAAGGCTTTTATCCACCAATCCCCGACTGTTGGTACATCCTCCGTCGAAAAGCCGAATGTTTTATAAAAAGCCTCATTTACATATGTTGCTTTCTGATCGCTGCCACTTGAAGCATATATTGCCATTGGAGATAATTCAGCCACTGCCCTGAACTTTGCTTCACTCGTTCGGAGTTTTTCCTCTGCCTGATTGCGATCGGAAATGTCGCGGGCGATTCCAAACAAACCAACCGGATTACCTTTAGTATCCAGTACCGGTCCTTTAGTACTAAGGAAGGTGCTTAACTTCGCATCCGGGGTTGTAATAAACTCCTCATAAGTTGCTACTTTTCCATCTCTCATTACTTGTTGGTCGCCATTTATGATTGCGGCAGCTTCTTCGGCAGGGAAAAGAAAAGTATCATCTTTGCCCAACACCTCCCCTGTCTTCTTTCCAGTAAAGAGTTCGGCTGCATGGTTGAACAACAGGTACATCCCATTAAGATCTTTTACATAAATTGCATCGGTGGTTCCTTCAATAATTGATTGCAGAAGTAATCTGCTCTTTTCCAGATCTTCTCCTACGCGCCGGCGCTCTGCAATTTCAGCTTCATAGGAAGCAATTACTGAAGTATATTTCTGCTGTAGCTGCTGTAGCTCATTAATAAGTTCGTCCTTGTTTTTCTCATTGTAATTCATAAAAAAATCCTTTGAAGATTATTTTACGAGCAAACGAGAGTTTACTCTTCAATTCAATTTTCTGGAAGACTCCAAACAATTTAAATGGTTATGACGATAACCTATCCAAGATGTGGCTGTGCATAAAAGGGAGCAATGGGTTGGCTGAAACAGAGATTTGAAAGGACAGAACTCTATACGCTGCTTTTAAGAGGCTGGTTATCTGTTTCTTTGCCTAAAGGTACGAATAAAGTATCATTATGATGAAAAATCATATAACCAGCAACGGGATGTAACAAATCTTTGCCGGGAATTGAGGGTAACCCGGCAGTTTACCGGGAACCCGTTTCCGGCTGGTTTTGCGGAGTGCGAAGATTAAAATTCATAACAATTCAACACAGCCGCAACATAATTCTGTATATTTAGAAACTGTTTAAAATTTATTCTAACCATATTTACCCCCTCTGTCTCCCCCTGAAATCAGGGGGAGGAAATTCTAAGAAGGATTTTCCTTTGATTGAAAGAACAATAATCCGGTACAATCAGCTCCCTCCCTGTTTTCAGGGAGGCTGGGGTGGGTAATTATTTGTAAATTTAAACACAGGGTCTAATTGTGACAGGAAACGAAATAGAAAATTAAGGTAATCGGTTTTGCAATTGAGGGCCTTAAGGTACAAGGTCCGGGTTTGCCGGAAAGCGATTATAATGAAGGTGTGTATTACAAAATTGGAATGTCAGGATTGTGGCTTGAAAAGGAGACATCAACGGCACTTTGTGTAAAACCTTTGTGTTTGTGATAAAAAATAATTTAGCCCTGACCGTAACCTAAAAACAGGAATATGAAATCAATTACCTTTTTCCTTCTTTGTATAACCTTTTTAACTTCAGCCATCAATGCCCAGCAGCCTGCCAGGGCCAGGCACATTGCTGCTGAACGCTCACTCATCACAGAGGCTACCATGCAGCAGCTGGCTTCGTTCAGAGTGCTGGGTCATCTTGAAGACACCTCCACGAGGATTGCAAAAGTGCAATCGTTCAGGCTGAGACCCGAGGAGAAAAAAGCGGTTGCCCAAACCGGTGACAGGATTTCGAAGATTGACATTTCTGTTGCTCCCGTGCTGAAAGTTACTAAGCAGGCCGGGGTTTTCATGCTACCTGAACTGTATTATGCAAAAATACAGGGTACTGAAGAGGAGATTTCCTATCGGATTGTTTTCATCAATTCGTCGCCATTGAGATATAATTTCAAAGCGGCGGAGTTTGAGGGTAATCTTCGGTTTATCCCTGTTGAAGTGAGAGAACCCGGAAATAACCAGCCCAGGCAGAAAACACTGACGGTACCGGAGGATATTGTTGTTGCTTATGGTGACACGAACATCCAAATCCATTTAACCCAGGTAAACTGGCCGCCTATTGACATAGTGATAAAAGATGCTGAACCGTTGGATTCGGTGGAGGTGAAGATTCTTACCGTCAGCAACCCTTTGGGGTACCCCAAAAATCTTCCGGTGGAACCTGCCATCATTCTCTCCTCGACACGTGAGGTAATCCAGGGTTTTGGCATCCAGACTATCCCGGTTCACATTGTATTGAAAGGGGTTTCTTCCTGTAAACCAATTCATTTAAGCGTTGAAACATCCCTGGGCTCACTTGATTCTACAAAAATTACTTTATCCGATGACCAACCCCGGGAGGTGATTCTCCGGTCCGAAAGTCTGGGTAAAATAAAGCTTACAGCCGTGAACCCCAATTACCGGAGTAATAGCATCTCAGTACAGGCCGTTTTCCCTTGGCTCTTCCTGATCCTGTCCATCCTTGGAGGTCTGATCGGTAGCCTGGGGAAAGATCTTAATCAAAATAAGAAGATCACCTTTCGTTCGCTTGTCCTGGGAAGTGTTATCGGACTTATTGTCGCTGCTGCCTATTGGGGGCTCGGCATAAAACTGGTTGAATTATCATTCGAAACCCGCGGGCTGAATGAATCAATGGTGTTTGGGCTTTGTCTCATCGCAGGATTCTTCGGTCTGAGGTGGGCGAAGAAATAAACGCCTCCGGGTTTCCTGCCGGATGATTAACTTAGAAAAAGCATTCTTCCAGCAAGTAAAACCTGCATTCGTTCCGGCCAATTGTAAAAGAGTCTGTCACAAAAGTCCTTTATGCATTCCTTTATACCCCATTTGTGGTTCAGTTAATTTATTGAACCACAAAGGATCAGGAAGTGCACACAAAAGTTCACAAAGCCAAGAGCAAAAATGTCCTCTTTTGAGACAACCTATTTATATTATCCGGAAAATTTATTTTGTCAGCAGAGTGGTTGTTTTGAAATAGTAGTTTTTATGCTTCCTTACAGGCCAGGTTGATATGAATAAGTATAGCACAGAGGACTTCACTAACCGAGACGGTCCTGTTCGCTTATCGCTTTTTTATAGCTTCCGGCAGTACAAAATAGAATGTAGCCCCTTCATTCACAACGCCTTCGGCCCATATACGACCGTTGTGGCGCTCAATAATCCGGTTGACAATAGCAAGTCCTACCCCTGTACCGGCAAAATCTTTGGTGCTGTGTAACCGCTGGAAAACACTGAACAATTTAGTTGAGTTTTCCATATTATAACCGGCCCCGTTGTCTTTTACATAGTAAATACTTTCCGTATCCGTAGACTTTATTCCGATTTCAATAATGCTTCGGGGTTTCTTTGAGGTGAACTTAATGGCATTCCCTATTAAATTCAGCCATACCTGCCTCATCATCGAAGGATCGCCAAATGCATGTGGAATGGCTTGTAAACGGAATTCGATCCTTGTCCTGTCGGCTTCGGTAACCAGTTCCTCATATACTGAATTTGCCATCAACTGCATATCAATTTCAGAATATTTGAATTCTTTCCGGCCAAGGCGTGAAAACGATAACATATCATCGATAAGATATCCCATCTTATTTGCATTGTTAATAATCACGTTCAACAGCCGTTTCCCTTCGGCATCAAGAGCCGGAGCATAATCCTCAAGCAGGATATTGGCAAAACCGTCCAAAGCCCGCAAAGGTGTGCGTAAATCGTGTGAAACAGAATAGCTGAATGATTCCAGTTCCTTATTGACTAATTCAAGCTGTGATGTACGATCCTTCACCCTTTGTTCAAGTTCTTCATTCAGTCTGTTGATTTTTTCTTCGGCAATTTTACGACTTGTTATATCGGTGATGAATCCTTCGAGGAATAATAATTCCCCATTCTCGGCGAATATTCCCCGTCCCTGTTCAAATACCCAGCGGGTTTCACCATTGGCATGGATAATCGGATATTCTGCCCTGAACACTCTCTTCTCTCGGAGCTGTTTTTGCCATTTTTGCCAGATGTGCACCTGGAAATCCGGGTGAATGATGTCATTAAAAGTCAGCTTCTTATTATTCAGGAAATATTTTCCTGCATAACCTGTTATGCTCTTGCATCCATCACTCAAATAGGTCATTGTCCAGTTGGGATCATTTGCACAGCGGTAAACAAAACCCGGCAGGTTGCTGATTAGTGTAGCTTGATGGCGTTCGCTCTCCTGCAAAGCTTCTTCGGCCTGTTTTCGTTTAGTAATGTCAGTTAAAGTGCCAATAAATCCGGTAATAACATTGTCTTTAGTTTCAGGAACCGCATTCCCCATTACCCAGACCATAGTTCCATCGGGTTTCTGAAAGCGGTATTCGGCATACGATGCCTGCAGAACACTCACATCCGCTTTCCAGCTTGAAATGAGCTGTTCCCGGTCGTCGGGATGCACCGCCTTAAGCCAGCCGTAGCCTAATGCGTCTTCGTACGACAAGCCGGATAATTCGGTCCAGCGCGGGTTAACATAAGTGGTGTATCCGTCAATCCTGGTCCTGAAAATTCCTACCGGCGAAACCTGAGTCAGGTTTTGGAATAATTGCTGACTTTCTTTTAATGCCTCTTCTGCTTTTTTACGTTCGGTAATGTTGCGGATTATTCCTACGCCGTATAATCCGTCAGGAAGTTGCAATGACGATAAGGAAAGTTCAATGGAAATTTCGCTGCCGTTTTTGCACAGTGCTTTCAGTTCAATGATATTACCTATGGCCGGGCCTTCACCTGTAGCCAGGAACTCGCTGAAAGCTTTATGTTGTAGTGCGTGATACCGCTCAGGTGCGAGTAAATTGTGCAGGTTTTTACCCATCATTTCATCGCCCGAATACCCGAATATCCTTTCGGCTGCTTGATTCCAGAACGCAATGTTCCCGCCTTCGTCAAGCATGATAATCGCATCCTGAGCGGATGAGGTAATAATACTTAACCGCTCCTCACTGCTCCGCAACTCCTCCTCGGCTT
>JANXXZ010000388.1 GCA_025350385.1 Bacteroidales bacterium | reverse complement strand
TCAACATAATAGTTAATGATCTCAAAAGAGGAAACACTTTTTGCCTGGCAGGTACCGTTTACAATCACTGGTCCGGTGGTTGCTCCTTCAGGAACCGTCGCTATCAGCAACTGGTCTGTAACTACTGAGAACGAATTGCATGCTACCCCGTTAAATTGAATATCCCGGGCTGCAGAAAGCCCCGATCCATAAATGAAAACCTGAGTTCCCGCAGGACCGTTCAGCGGGTAAAAAGAATTTATGCTGAAATTGCATGGGTTTATCTGAGGTTCATTTGTTCCAACAGTTGAAACTATCGCTTTGCTGTTCTTAAGAAGATACTTAAAGGCAATTGAATTGTCAGGGTTATTCCGGAAATTGAATGCAGGTAGTGATGTTTGCCCGATTCCGTTTAGTGTAATAAGAAATACTATGAGCAACCAAGCACTTCTTCCTGATCTTGCTGAATTGAAAACTGTTAATACCACAGCAGTAAAGGCCATTTTAAGAAGGCGCCAGTACAGATGCGTGGTTTGTTTCATGATAAATAATTAAATGCTACATTCTTTTGCTTACTATGTAGCAGCTCAGTTTTATTAATCGTTACTCAAAAATGGTAAGTATGCTTCCACGTTTACAGTAGATATTGAGGTAGTTAAGTGAGAAAAATGATTCTTCTTTTTGAGTATAACAGAGCCAGGTAGAAAAATATTCATTTTTATTCACATTCGTTTGCGTAAGTAACTATGCTTTCCGGAGTTGGACTTTTCAATGTTCAAAATTTGTAAAGTGCTCATAATGATTTGATTGCATTTTATTTCTGCATCTGATCCGGGAGTCTGAAATTATCGGGAAACTCTTCTGAAGCATTTACAACTATTAATGGCTGTTTTTCCTAATTGTAATACGCTTTCCTGCCAATTTCCTGATTAAATTTTTACTGATTATCCGTCATAAAACTGTAAGTGAAAAATTTATTCTTACTTTGCTTATAATCAACAAGTTATACAATAAGTTTTTTCATGTTTAACTTATCTTCAATCCTCTGGTAAATCCTGTCGAAAGATATTATATTATGTTTTGATATAATAAGCAGGCAATAACTGTCCAGCAACTGATTCCTGGTTTAGCCCAAATGCTTATTACCTGTGAATAGCTGGCGGTATTACATCTTGTCAATCAAACGATTTTTACCTGATAGGGAGGCTATTGTCAAAGTTGAGGTATTATCAGCGGATTTTATTTTGATCAATAAGTAATTATAAACAAATTGGTGTTAGTATGTTGTTATGCATTCATATCCAATATGATATAAAATAGGCAATTGTTGAAAACTTATTTTTTCTGCCGTCTGCTATAATATCATTCAGAATGTATTTTATGATCACCGACCACATCAAAATACATGGTGTATATTTTGAATTTTGTGAATTATGAATAAATTTGGAATTAATTTGATGCCTGATCCGAAAAATTTGTTTAAATGGAATAGTAGCAAATAAAATTTGATATATTTTTATATTTTGATATAAATATTTTTAATCGTCCTGCATAATCTCTTTTAACTATTCGGGGGATTTAGCTGACTGAATAAATGCATACTTTCCTTTTATTAAATTGAGTCAAAGGAATAATTATCTCCTGACCGATAGAAATTACCCAATTTTGAAAATGCCATAAAAAATTAAAAATCAGATATATACATATAGTATTTCTTTGACAGATCCTGAGAAGAACCTATCTGATATTTATATTGGAATAAGACCATTGATTAATTTTATTTTCGGGTAAACTAGCAAGGTGAAGAATTACAATCATGCAAATCCTGTCAATCTGAAGTACCGGCGAAAGTTGATTTAAGGAGTCCGACCTGGTATTAATCGGAGGGATTAGCATAGAAGCATAAATATTGAATTTATATTGGTGCTAATAGTAGAATGTCGTATATTAGTTTGTATCACAAAATGAATCTGCCGTTCGGATACCTGATTCTACATGGGTTACAGATGCAGGTAAGTTGGCATCAAACATAGTTAAAATATAAAAAACAGCTATCATTGAACCGCCTTTGTTCAATAATCAATGTCCTGAAGAATATGTATTGCCGTCTACCTTATAATAGTTATTGTTCCGCTGGTGCTTTCAGGCATCCCTTCATGATGGCCGGCATCTTTGTTTTCCCAGATGGTTCCGTCGCGGAAAATGGCTGTAATCTTCCAGACATAAGTACCTACCTGGCAAGGATTTCCTTTATAGGTTCCATCCCAGCTTTCAAGTGGTGAGCCTTTCTCATCCAGCTTGTCGGAGGTCCATAACAAACCATTCCACCGGTCATATACAGCTACTTTATATAAAGCAAGATTAATTCCCACTGGTTTCCAGTAACGGGTTGATTGAACAGGGCCGGAAGGCGTAAAAGCATTCGGAACCCACAAACCCTTATATAACATCGTGTAATCAATAGCGGTTGAATCGGTACAGCCAAACTTGTTGGTTGTGTATAACTGAATTCTGTATGTTCCGTCTTCAGCATAGGTAACTACAGGTGACTCAACCGTTGAAGTCTCACCATTCCCAAAGATCCAATAATAATCAGTTCCGTCAAGCGACCCGTTGTTAAGAAGCACACTGCCCTGCTCATTCCGGTAATTCTCCTCGATACTGAAAGCGCTGTATGGTGAAGGATAAACGGTGATGTTCCTCGAAGTTGTATCAATACACCCATTTGCATCGGTCACAGAAAGGACCACATGGTAAACACCCAGGGTGTCGAATGTAAATGAAGGTGATTGCCCTTCCATCCAACCTGATATCTGGTTTTCACCGATTCTCCAGCCCCAGTGCATGATAGGCTCTGTGTAGGCCTGCGAATGTTCAAAGAAATAGGTCGGATTCCCCTTGCATGCCATACTATTGCTGAACTTTGCATCGGGTAATCCATTCACCCGGACCTGTCGCGTGGCGGTATCAGTGCAACCATACTGATTGATAGCTATCAGACTGGCATCGAAAGTGCCAATTGACCCGTAAGTATAAGCTGGATTATGGTAGGTGGAGGTATCAGTTTCTGAAGCAGGATCCCCGAAATTCCATAAATACCTCATGTATGCAGAACCATTGGCATTAGTGGTATCAAAGAAAACTGTCCTTTCGCCAAAACAATTTTTATCGGACATGAAACCTGCGACTGGCGATGCCATAACTTTTACAGTGCGCGATACGGAATCACTTATGGGGTTCCCGTTGTAAATGGTTATTATCTTAAGCGTCAGGTGATATTGCCCCGGTTGTGTATAAATATGAGAAACTGTGGAATGGAAAGTTGTGTCGGTTACCGAAGGAGTGCCATCGCCCCAGTTCCATATCCATTGATTAATTGTACCACTGCTCTTATTGGCAATCGTGAGTGAATAATTCTGGCAGATGATTGTATCAGTTACATCCATGGCTGCCTGTGGCATCGGGCTGGCCAGGATTACTGAGGTAGTTATACTCGTACATCCGTTCTTGTCAGTTATAGCCAGGCTTACCGTATAATATCCTGGATGGGCGTAAACATGCATAACTGTATTATTCGGGGGCAGCAGTGTCTGGGATGTGCCGTCTCCAAAGTTCCATGCATATTGCGCTATCGCGGCGGCTGCAATGCTGCTGGTACTGGTAAAGTTTACCGAGGTGCTGAACAGGGTGTTGACCCAGGTAAAGGAAGCTACAGGCAGCGCATTTACTTCAATCATTTTTACAGCGGTTGTTGTGCAGCCATATTGGTCGGTCGAAGTCAGGTTAATAGTATAGAAACCCGGAAGGGTATAGATGTGCGATGGATTAATTAAAGTGGAGG
>JANXXZ010000555.1 GCA_025350385.1 Bacteroidales bacterium | reverse complement strand
CCTTTGTTTCGTATTTGTTTGCACTCTTACGAATGGTGGCTACGATTATGTCTCTGTGAACATCTATTCCGCAGCCTACTTTAACTACCTGATCGAAAAGAACCTTTTCCATAACGATGAATGTTTATACAAAGGTCTATAGTCATTCTCGGTTGGTGTGATTATTTTGAGCCCATGGGGATTTCATGTGTTATTATTTTATTTTTAAAGGTCAGATGCCTGCCAGTCGGAAGACAGGGGTTACGCGATGATTTGGCACAATTATTTTTTTTGGCTAAAGAGTATAGAAATATGACTATTTCATCACTAAACAGAATTTTAACAAAGGTAAAAAACGCCGGTAAATATTAACGAAGTTATTATTACACCTTTGACCAGAAAAATCAGATACATGCGTAGAGGGCATCATTACCAGAATTGCATTAACTTTATCCCTCTGACAAAACCTTCGTCTGCTAATAAACCATTCAGTCAGATAAATAGTAATCAGTTCAGAAAAAAAGTAAAACTATTTCTCATAAAAATCGTTGTAATCTATGGAATACAGGTATTTAGGCAATTCAGGATTAAAGGTATCTGAACTTTGTTTCGGTGTCATGACCTTTAATGGTGGCAATAAAAGCGAGATCGGCTCAGTTGATCAGGCAATGGCAAATGAACTTAGCCATTGTGCACTCGAAAATGGTATTACTTTTTTTGATTCTGCTGATGTTTATTCGAATGGCATTTCGGAAACATTACTTGGAAAAGCTTTGGGTGAACGGCGGAAAGAAACTATTGTTGCAACTAAAGTAAGGTTTCCCATGAGCGACAAGCCCAATGACACAGGCCTATCACGACATCACATAATCGAAAGCTGCAACACAAGTCTTCGCCGGCTGGGAACTGACTATATCGATTTATACCAGATTCACAGTTACGATCAGGGAACACCACTGGAAGAAACTCTTCGCGCTCTTGATGATTTGGTAAGATCTGGAAAAATCCGTTATATAGGCTGTTCAAACCTCACAGCCTGGCAAACAATGAAAACACTTGCTCTTTCTGAAAAACTGAACCTCGAACAATTTATCACCGCTCAATTATATTACTCTATCGGAGTTCGTGATATTGAACATGAACTGGTCCCCCTTTGCCTCGATCAGCATCTTGGAATTCTTTGTTGGAGTCCGCTTTCCGGAGGCTTTTTTACCGGCAAATTTCGTCGGAATACCGTTGACCCGAGCGGTTCCAGGCGCAGCGACCGTAAAGCATCCAGTTTCAGGTATTGGGCTCTGGACGAAGAAAGAGGGTATGATATTGTGGATGCACTTGAAATGATCGGCAATAAACAGGAGAAAACAATTGCCCAGACAGCGCTCAGGTGGCTGCTGCAGCGGCAGGCTGTTACTTCTGTTATTTTTGGTGCCCGGACTACTGAACAATTGCTTCAAAACATTGGAGCTGCAGGTTGGGCTTTACCAGCGGAAGATATGGCATTTTTGAACAATATTAGCCAACCTGCTGTCCCTTACCCTCTTAGTCACCAAATGACTTCAGATTCCAGATAATCATATAACACTATAAATCAATATATTAAATACTTTTTGCTGAATATAAGGATATATAATACTTATTTTAATACTATTTTAAGGAATTATCATACTTATCTTTTTATGAATAATAGGTATGTATATACTATTTTTTTTATGAATATTAGCATTCTTATTCCTGATAATTGATTATTTTTGCATTAAATATTGAATATCATGTACATAAACAGATTTTTCGATAATCTGGATTCTGAACTGGCAGAAAATAAAGTATTGGTGATTTTCGGTCCAAGGCAGGTAGGGAAAACTACACTTATTAAAAACTACCTGTCTAAATCCACTCTGAACTATTTTACAGGAACCGGAGACGATATCCAGCTCAGGGATTTATTTGCCTCTGACGATCTGAGGCGGATAAAAGAATTCGCTAAAGAATATCAGCTTATCGTGATTGATGAAGCGCAACGGATACGTAATATAGGCTGGGGACTAAAACTACTTGTTGATCATGTGGAAGGTATCAAGGTGATAGTGACCGGGTCATCTTCTTTTGAACTTGCCGGACAGGTTGGCGAACCTCTTACCGGGCGGAAATTAACGGTAACTTTATTCCCCATCTCTCACCTGGAATTATCCAACCATTACAGCGCTTTTGAACTGAGCCAGAAACTTCCTGACTTTTTAGTGTACGGAACTTATCCTTCAGTTATTACTACTGATGATATAAGTCAGAAAATCAGGTCATTGAATGAAATAACAAACTCTTACCTTTTAAAAGACATTTTCGAATTTGACAAGATCAGGAGTTCAAGTGTAATTATCAATTTATTGCGGCTGCTTGCACACCAGGTTGGAAATGAAGTGTCATTAAGTGAGCTTGCCCAGATCGTGAGCGTTGACTATAAAACGGTCGGGCGCTATCTCGACTTGTTCGAAAAATCATTTATTATTTACAAGTTATCGGCATTCAGCCGGAATATGCGGAATGAAATAAGCAGTAAATGCAAGTATTACTTTTATGATAATGGAATTCGTAATACGTTGATTTCCAACTTCAACACTCCCTCAATGCGAAATGATATGGGAGCTCTCTGGGAAAACCTCATGGTAATGGAAAGGGTAAAGCGAAATGCGTATCGCAGTATTTATCCTAATCTCTATTTCTGGCGTACCTACGACCAGAAAGAGATCGATCTGATTGAAGAAAGGGATGGTGGACTTTTTGGGTTCGAATTCAAATGGAAAAAAAAACAGCCCAAAGTTCCGAAACAATGGGTATCTTCTTATAAGGAAGCTTCATACGAAGTGATGAGTCCCGATAATTACCTGGATTTTATTCTTTCGGAACAGAATCCACCTTATCGCCCTCCGAAATAATTTCGGCAAAACGGGAAATGGGTTTGCCATAGCTTGCGAAATACAAGTCTTTTGCAAGCCCAATCCTTGTTTTTGATAATTCGAACCGAAGATAGTTTGGGTCCAGGTCATTCTCTCCCAGCCTTATGCGGTCAAGCGCATCAGCATCTTTTAATAGTGAGGTCACATTCCATGATGGATGTTCGGCTGGCAATTCCTCAGGCTCCGAATGCCAGGTAATCGCTGTTTTTATCATTTCGAGGTCCTGAAGTGAGGCTCCCTGCTGAATAAATAAATCAGCATACAGTGGCAGCTTGCTTTCAGCAGCCCATAATCCATGATGGATACATCGTCCGTCGTGTTTCCTGCACAGATCATGCAGATAGGCCGCAAAAAATGCAAGGCGAGCTTCTTCAATTTTATTGAGTAAAAGTCCAAGTCTGAGGCAATGATACATCACCCTGTATACATGACCGACCCCGTGAACTTTGCTTTGATGGTCGAATGCATCTTGCGTAAGATTAAAATCTTCAGGATCTATTCTATATAAAGCTACAAGTTCTTCCACTTTATCTTACTTAATATTATCGTTAACTATTTGCAGAATTTCCGTTTCCTGTATTGTTGCCTGTTGCTCTATCTCCATCCCCTGTGCAAGTATCTGTTGTACAAAAAGTTTGTCTTTCAGTCCGGAGGCATTAATCTTAACATTCAGGAAGGCTCCCATAACGGCTGATCTTGCAGCCAGAGCACCAACACCGGCATCGGAAACAGAATTAGGGTTCCCTGTCTCTGCCATAGCCCTGATCACTTCCATACTCTCAAGTGACTTTTTCATTACCCTGAACGGAATTTCGATTGCATATCGCGTGGCTGACTGAATTGCATGATCGCGCGCTGCATTTTCTTCATCGCTGCCTTTGGGCATCCCGAATGCATCCATAATGTAATTGAAAGCCTTGGTATCCTCATCGATCAGGAAAAGAAGTTCATCCTTAATTGTCTGTCCCTTTTCAGCCCAGTTGCTGAATTCTTCCCATCGTTCATCCCAACCCGCTTTATGGCTTGAGAGGTTAGCCACCATGGTAGCCAGTGAAATTCCGAAAGCTCCCATGGCTGCCGAAACAGAACCACCGCCCGGTGCAGGTGATTCGGAAGCAGTTTCATTAGCGAATCCTTCAATTGTAAGACTGACAAGCTTTTTATCGGCAGGGTTCTCCAAAAGGTATTCAATGATTTTCTCCCTGGGATTAAATGGCTTCAGGTCATCAAGCCCTAGTGATTTTACGGCTATTTTCACGAGTTCCTCTTCCGAAACACCTATTGAACGCTGCTGTTTTGTTAAAAAATATTTTCCCGCATCTGTCAGCGATTTGAGTGGAATTAAGCCAACCAGTTCTGAACCGGTAACCCGCATTCCACGTTCCTGGGCCTTTTTGCATGCTTCCTCAAAAGCAAGATGAACCGGGGTAATATTGATATTTGTAAGATTAATTGAAACCTGTGCTATACCATATTCTTCAATAAACCAACCAAT
>JANXXZ010000553.1 GCA_025350385.1 Bacteroidales bacterium | reverse complement strand
GTATTGTATTGTTCTTCAAAGAACTTCAGCGTTTTGGGTTCCGACATGGCTTTCATCAGGCCAAAAAGATTCTCGATAGGAAGCGGCTTTGGCTGGTTGGGTTCAGTCGGCCCGCTATCCGTAACAGCCCGCATTACTTTCTTGCGGATAACCTCCGGCGCATCAAACAGGAAAATGGCATTTCCTTCCCCCTCGCTCTTTCCCATCTTGGCGCTGCCGTCAAGCCCGGGGATTTTAACCAGGGACTCCCCGAAATTATAAGCAACCGGTTCGGGAAAATAATCCACATGGTACATTCGGTTGAATCGGTTGGCAAAGGTGCGGGTCATTTCAAGGTGTTGTTGCTGATCCTTCCCAACGGGAACTTTATGGGCTTTGTGTATGATAATGTCGGCAGCCATCAGGGTGGGATAGGTGAGCAGCCCGGCATTTATATTATCCGATTGGGTGCGGGCTTTGTCCTTGAAAGAAGTGCAGCGCTCCAACTCGCCCATATAGGCGTTCATATTGAGAAAAAGATAGAGCTCAGCCGTTTCCGGGATATCGCTTTGAAGGTACAAGGTTGATTTTTCGGGATCGAGTCCGCAGGCCAGGTATTCAACCAGTACCTGTTTCACATTTCCATGCAGGTCAGCAGGAGTAGGGTGGGTGGTGAGCGAATGATAATCAGCTATGAAGAAAAAACACTGGCTAGTTTCCTGCATTTTCACAAAATTCTGCATGGCGCCGAAATAATTCCCCAGGTGCAGGTTGCCGGTAGGCCTGATTCCGCTAACTACTATTTTCATAATTGATCCTTTCTCCCAACTGCTATAATTATTATTAATCGAAAATTCCCGTCATACCGGCGGGAATGAAAGTGCAAAATTAAGGAATTGTTTTGAAAATCCAGCAGTTAGCTTAAGAGCCTATTTTAAATTATAGTTTTATCCATGAAACAGATTTTTACATAAGATGAGGGGGGACAAGGCGAGGGGAGACAAGGCGAGGGGAGACAAGGCGAAAATTGGACACTGCTAGTCTTTTAATTCCGCAAATTGATCTTTCGATTTATTATTTTGACAATAATTTTGCATAATTCTGTAGATTTTGAAAATTTAAACAGTCACTCAGTTATAATAACTATTTAATACTATTTTTCTTTTAGGAAATAGGTCAGCAATCCAACTCTATCAAAAAGGGTTTGCATTCTCCTTGTTGACCTTCCTCCCATTCTCCTGATCTAATTTTAAAGATGTTCATCATTATTCATTATGGTACGGTTCATTTTTCAATATTGTCATCGCCCTGTAAAGCTGTTCAGCAATCATTAAACGTATAAATTGGTGTGTATAAGTCATCTGGGAGAGTGAAATTGTATAATCAGCCTTTTTATAGATTGATTCTGATACTCCATAGGCGCCTCCAATCAGAAAGACCAGTTCTTTACACCCAGAGTTCATCTGTTTCTGAAGGAAACCAGCAAAATCAAGTGAACGGAATTCTGTTCCTCGCTCATCCAGTAAAATAAGGATTGACGATTTCGGTATCTGGCTCAAAATGATCTCAGCCTCCTTTTTTTTCACCATTTTTGGCGATAGATTCTTCCGGTCTCTGATGTCCGGAATTATTACTTGTTTAAAGAGAAGATAATGCTTCAACCGTTGTGTGAACTGCTCAACTCCTTCTGCAACATAGGCTTCAGTTGTTTTTCCGATCATAAGTAACGTAATTACCATCTATCTGGTTTTCTGAATATGGTTTGCAACACCAAAGATAGTATTTAGCTGGGAGGTAGTTTCGTTAGTGGAGGTATCAATTTTACATCCTATTTGGTTTGATTATTGTACATTTGTCGGAGCCTTATTTTGAACTATGAAATAGCCATGAAACTTTTGACTGCAATCGAAAATGATAATATGGCGTATTCCATGTGACCTTTAAAAGACAAATTCTTAACCCATGAAATCCCCATGGGCTCAAAATAATCACACCAACCGAGAATGAATATAGACCTTTGTATAAACATTCATCGTTATGGAAAAGGTTCTTTTCGATCAGGTAGTTAAAGTAGGCTGCGGAATAGATGTTCACAGAGACATAATCGTAGCCACCATTCGTAAGAGTGCAAACAAATACGAAACAAAGG
>JANXXZ010000347.1 GCA_025350385.1 Bacteroidales bacterium | reverse complement strand
CATGCCTTGGAAGTTTCCAGGCCAGAATGTACCCTGAAACGGTAAACAGCATCATTATTAAAATGGGCAGAACTCCGAGTTTTCCGTTAAAAAGTTCAGCAAGGCCTTCACCGATAAGGAAAAGAAGAAAGAATACAGCTGGAAGGAATCCTAAAACTAATGCAGTTATCCTGACTAAAGAATAGGTTGAAACTTTGATCATGAATTTTTTCTGTAAAAATAAGAGAATATTCATTGACCCGGCACAAACTATTTTATGCCGCTGAATTCAGCCCCTACCGTGATATAACCCGGATAGGTAATCGGGAAAGATGCAACATTAATGGTTGGCTGAAGCTTCAGCGCGATACGAGTAGGCTTGTTTCCTGCACCTGCTAGGTTCAGCCCGAAATTGATAATTGCATCGGCACTTTTACCTGACAACGCCTGTTTCAGATCGACATGCATCATCATCGGGATGACGGCAATCCCGTTATTTCCCGGGATCGAGACCTGCTGGTCTACGATTCCGCGTGTCATCTCAATATTGTCAATCAACAGTATCCAATCCATTTTTGTGAGGCCGGCCGTGTTAGCGTTTGGATTTTTGGCTTCAACATTCAGCGTGAAATTCAGTGGAAATTGCCCTGATGCCACTGCAGAAGTAAGTTTTATCCCATCCATGTAGGTGAGGTCCGACAGCTTATGTACATTCTGAACATTAATTCCGGCTAATGTAAGCTGGTTTACTGATTGCAGCCTGAAATCGCATTTGGTAAGATTTCCCATCTGCTGAGCCTGCTGCAAAAGGTCACACGAGCTTACAAACAGTAATAATCCTGCAAATGACAGGATCTTGATTGCCTTTATTTTCATGATTTTCGGGGGATATTAAAGAGTTGACCCCTCATCGATCAAAAATCATTCCATCCGGACTAATTTAGAATCAATAGAAATTGAGTGCTATGAGATTATCGTAAGAAAAAACTATCGAAATTTGAGCAAATAAATACTTGATTGTATAAATGGCAAAAATTGTATCATATTCTGAAGCCGCTTCAATAGGAATGCATGGTATGGTGCTGGTTGCGCGTGCCGGCGAGATTATCAATGTGCAAAAAATCGCCGATATAACCGGTTCGAGCCGTCATCATGTTGCTAAAGTGATGCAGCGATTGGTTAAGGAAGGTTTTCTACTTTCAAACCGGGGTCCTTCGGGAGGGTTCCACCTGAACATGGATCCAAAAAATATCACATTACTCCAGATATATGAATCAATTGAAGGCCAGGTTAAAGTGCTTGACTGTCCCCACGAAAAGCCGGTCTGCCCGTTTGGTAAATGCATCCTGGGTACGGTGGTTGTGCAGATGAGCCAGCTTTTCCGCGATCAGCTTTCCGCTAATACTTTAGCAGATTTATTGTAAGATTCCTAGGTTATTCAATAAAAAAATCTATTTAAAAGAAGTTTGAAGTGCCTAAAGTTTGGAGTGCCTAAAGTAATTACGCCCGGGTAGTTTTGAAAACTTTAAGTACTCCAGGCACTTATAGTTCTACAGGCACTTCAATTACTTCAGGCACTTCTTCTCAATACAATCATCACTCCTACTCTATCCTATAATTTTTTTAAAGAAAATCGTCAATCAATTGTTTTTGTATTATATTTGCGCATTATAATACTTAAATTCCTATTTACGTTGAGTAAAGTAGTCCATATTTCCGAAGCAGCCTCCATTGCCATTCACGGTCTGGCAATCATTGCATCAAGCCCTGATAAGCTGAATGCCAAGCAGATAGCACACATTACAGGCTCTTCGCTGAATCACCTATCGAAAGTGATGCAGATGCTGGTTAAAAGTGAATATTTATCGTCAAACCGTGGTCCCAGCGGTGGATTCATACTTAAGAAACCAGCTGTTGAAATTACGCTTCTTGAGGTTTACGAATATATAGAAGGGACAATAGATTGCCAGTTTTGCGGAATTCCTGAAGATAAATGCCCTTTTGTCAGCTGTGTTTTTGGAACAAAAGCGGAACTGTTTTCGGAAGATTTCATTTCCTATTTGAAAAATACTCACATTTCTGATTTAACTACAAAACACACCATATATGCTACGCAAGATCATAAAAATTGACGAGGAAAAATGCAACGGATGCGGATTATGTATTCCCAACTGTCATGAAGGAGCTTTACAGGTTATCGATGGAAAAGCAAGGTTAATTAACGACCTGTTTTGCGACGGGCTCGGAGCCTGCCTCGGACATTGCCCCGAAGCCGCCATTGAGATCATAGAACGTGAAGCCGAAGCTTACAGCGAAACCCTGGTAATGGAACAGATTGCGAAACATGGCAGGAATACCATCCTGGCGCATCTTGAGCATCTTCGCGACCATAAGGAATATGAACTGCTGAAAGAAGCAGCAGTTTATATAAAGAATAATGGTATTGATATGAGTCCCGAATCCTTAACTCCAAACATTATCCCAGCTATGGCAATTTACCCGAATCTTCAGCAGGCAATTAAAGAAACCAAACCTGATTCCGTTTGTGGTTGTTCAGGTTCAAAACCAATGGACTTCCGGATTGATATGGAAAAAGTAGAAGCTTCCGTTGCCGATACTTCTCCCGTCGCAGTTCCTTCTGAATTACGCCAGTGGCCGGTACAACTCCATCTTCTGAATCCCCAAGCCTCTTATTTTAAAAATGCTGATGTGGTGCTCGCTGCTGACTGTGCCGCCTTCGCCATGGGTGATTTCCACGATAAATACCTGAAGGGAAAAACGCTGGCCATCGCCTGCCCTAAACTTGATTCGAATAAGGAATCCTATGTTGAAAAACTTACCAGTATGGTTTCCGATGCCAAAATAAATACACTCACCGTAGTGATGATGGAAGTTCCCTGCTGTGGTGGGTTATTACAAATGGTAAAAATAGCCGTTCAGAATGCCGGTCGCACCATCCCGATCAAAAAGGCTATTATCGGTGTGCAAGGGAACGTACTCACGGAAGACTGGGTATAGAACTTAAGGCACTTAAGGCACTTTGAGTACTTTAGGCACTTCAACCATCAACTACACCGTCATGCAAATAGAAAAACCAATTACATAACTTTCTTAACACAATCATACATGGAAACAACACTTTTCGAATTGGCAAAACCATTCAGGTTTGAAACCAAAATTGAATATTCCGAAGGCGGAATTGTAAGTAAAAAGGTTATTCAGAAAGAAAGCGGGAATGTAACATTATTTGCTTTTGACAAGGATCAGAAACTCAGTGAGCACACAGCGCCGTTTGACGCTCTTGTGCAGGTTTTTGACGGGGAAGCCGAAATAATTATAGGAGGTAATTCGAATATACTCTCAACCGGCATGAGCATCATAATGCCTGCCGGAATTCCACATGCAGTAAACGCCTTGGTTCCCTTTAAAATGCTGCTTACAATGATCAGAAGCTAAGGTATCGTCATCTGAATACATTGATAAACAACTTGCAGGATGATCTTTTTCAAATCGCGAAGGCAGCGGGAATTCATCATTGTAGATACCATGATCAGGATGTATTGCACAAAAATGCATGCTTCTGACCAGGAACTTTGCAGCAGTTGCCATGATTTGCAGGAATATGCCCGTAAAAGGCTCGACCGGTGTGTTTTCGGGGAACTAAAACCTGTGTGCAGGGAGTGTTCCGTTCATTGTTATTCGCCGCAGAAGAGGGAGCAAATGCGTATTATTATGCGCTGGGCAGGACCCAGGATGATTTATGCACACCCGGTCTATGCCATTATTCATCTTTTCGATTCAAGGAACAGGTCAACAATTGATAGAACCATCATTAAATCAGAATAAAATGAAGATCACAACACTTGAAAATGCACCAAAATCACCTTCAGGGCTTGATGCCAGTAAAATGTATTATTCCGCAAGCCTGGAGATAATGCACCTCCATTTAAATCCGGGGCAACAGGTTCCGCAACATTCAAATCCCTTTAATGCTGTGCTTTGTATCCTGGATGGAAAGGTTATGCTTGAATCAGGCAAAGAGGCTTTTGAACTTAATAAATTTGATGTTGCCGAGGTTGAGGCTGGTATTGAAAGGGGATTCCGGAATGAAAGCGACAGCGACGTCCGTATCCTGGTAATGAAGAAACTTCTGTAAATTGCATTATTCCTGATGAATCAGCGCCTCAGCAGGGCGCTTTTTCGTTAATTTGCAGATTGGTATCTCCAATTGCTGATCCCGGCAATTCGGAGTGTATGATACCTTAAAATATATGTACCTTCTCCTGCGCGAACAAACCGACCCCTATTTTAACCTGGCTGCTGAAGAGTACCTTCTGAAGCATGGCCCTGGAGACCTGTTCATGCTCTGGCAAAACCAACCCTCTGTGATCATCGGTAAGCATCAAAACCCTTATGCAGAAACCAATTACCGTTACATCAGCAAACACGGGATTCCTATTGTCAGGCGGATCAGTGGCGGGGGAACCGTATACCACGATCTTGGGAATATCAACTTTACCTTTATTCAACAGGTTGGACCTGTTAACCCGGTTAAATTCAGCAGGTTCACCCTGCCAATGATGGAACTGTTGGCGAAATTCGGACTTCCTGTCAACGCCGGACAACGCAATGACCTGCTCGTGAATGGTTTAAAGTTTTCGGGCAATGCTGAACATGTATTCCGTGATAAGGTACTGCATCATGGCACCATTCTTTTCAACTCCGATCTTGAGATATTAGGGGCATGTCTGGATGCAGCTGATAACCGGTTTGCAGGAAAATCTGTTCCTTCGGTACGCAGCGATGTTGCCAACCTGGCATCTTTCCTCCCGGAACAAATAACTGCTGAACATTTCATGTACCTGCTGTTTGATAAAATTCAGCAAGAACTTCCGGTAGCTGACTTATATGAATTGACTGACAACGACATACACGAAATTGAAAAAATAGCAGTTGAAAAATACAGGACCTGGCAATGGAATTTCGGTTATTCGCCTGTTTATAGTTTTATTGTTAAGCTTTTAACGCTGCAGGGGATTCTTAAACTTTCCATTAAAGTTGAGAATGGGTGTTTCATTGAAGTAATTCCGGATTCTATATTTGAAAGAAATCCTGGAGTGGAAGAAATGATTCACACATTGAAACAACAAAACCATTGCGAGCATAATATCAGAACTATCACCCGCCAATTTGAGGAAGTATTGGCAAAACTGGGAATTACTGCGGAATTGTTTGTCGACAGCTTTTTTTAATTGGTAATCTATCAGGAGCTTAGGTGCTGAATGACATTCCTGATCATCATAATTTGATGACCACAAACACCTAAAATAAGAATTCATAAAGATAATCTGTGAATCTGTGGCTCATCAAATGTTCCCATTAGAGTATTCCCGTCCAATTCATCACTTTTGTTTAATTTCGTCATTCAATAACCCAATATCCGGTTTAGTATGCAGGCAAAGGAAATATTTGACAGATTATGGTCAGGTTATATCATACAAAACCCTGAAGCTAAGAGGGTTTACGACTGCCTTACCGCCGAAGGCGAAACATTGGAGAACGATCATATTGCCTTCCGGACTTTTTACCATCCTCATGTAAATGTGGATGTGCTGGCACGTCCTTTTCTCCTGGCAGGATATGTTCAGAAAGGGTTTTACACTTTTGAAGATAAACACCTCACAGCCAAACATTACGAGCATACTGCCTGGAAAGAAGCTCCAAGGGTTTTCATCAGCCAGTTGATGACCGGGAATTTTAGTCCTGCTTTGCAGGCTGTGGTTAATGATTGTTTATCACAAATTCCTGATAACCTGCTGTTTGGTGAAGATTTGATTTTTGCCGGGAATGTCTGGAAAACGCCTTCCTTTGCAACCTATGAAATGCTCCGGAAAGAATCGGAATATGCAGCCTGGCTTTACGTCTATGGCTACTGTGTCAACCATTTCACGGTAAGCATCAATTATCTGAAGAAGCTGAACTCCATTGAAAAAGTGAATCAATTTCTGATCGGCAAAGGATTCCTGTTGAACGAATCCGGGGGCATCGTTAAAGGAACTCCCTCGGAACTGCTGGAACAATCAAGCACAAGAGCTGGCATACTGCCTGTTGAATTCACGGAAGGTATATTTGAAGTACCGTCCTGTTACTACGAATTTGCCCGTCGTTATCCGGATACTGACAGCAAACTTTACTCTGGGTTTATTGCCAAATCGGCTGATAAAATCTTTGAGAGTACCGATTTCTATAAAAAATAGCTGAAAGGCATAAAACCTTTCATTTATTACAACACAAATTTGTACGAAAATATCTTGCCATGAAATTCTTCCTGATTAAGTCTACCTTATTACTCTTACTGCTTATAGCTTTCGCTGAAATAAAAGCACAGGACAAACCATTCCTGGTTGGATTCCGGTATGGATTTTCCTTACCCATGGGGCAGTTTGCATCACATGAGTATAAAAGAGATAATAAGGAATATGGTGCATATGCTCTTCTGGGGACTACATTTTCTGTTGAAAGCGCATGGTACAGCAAGAAAAGGATTGGCTTTGGAGTAAATTATTCTGTAAGTTATTATCCGATTGCGATAGGTTATTACTTGATAGATAAAGACTCCGCTATACCTGAAGCTAACAATTTCAGGTTGAAATCCAGCCCGTACGAGGTCAGAACCTTCATGGCTGGTGCACTTTATCGTCTCCCTATTTCAAAAAGATTTAATGTTTCATTTAAGGGAATGGGAGGTTTATTTTGGGCAAAATCACCGGATCAGGTTTATCAGGCATTTTATTTTATGATAGGTGATCGAACCTGGTCTAAAACATCTGCTATAAGTTTAAAAGGTTCCTTTCTTGTTGGCGCAACTATCAATTTCAAACTTTTCGATCATGTTGATCTTCTAATTGAATCGGAATTCACCTATGCAAAATCAGGTTTTGCTTTCTGGAACGCTGCTGGAACAACCAAAACTATTCAAATCATGAAAATGCCCCTCTTTAAAGTTCAACCGGGTCTTAACATCACATTTTAATCACATAAAATGAAGAATATTAAAAAGCATTACCACATTAAGGCACTCGCAACCGATGTATTCACAGCGCTCACCAACCCGCTCACCATCCAGATGTGGACTGGCGCTCCCGCTGTTATGGAGCCTGTAGCCGGGACTGAATTTTCGCTCTGGGACGGAGAGATCACCGGGCTGAACCTCGAAATTGAAAACGATCATCTCCTTAAACAACAATGGTATTTCGAGGGTGAAGAAGGAACATCGATCGTAACTATTACACTTACTCCCGAAGGGAAAGAAACCCGGATTGAGCTTCTTCATCTTGATATTCCTGATGAAGCGTTCGATAATATTGTGGACGGATGGGACCGATACTATTTCAAGCCCCTGAAACAACTCCTGGAAGACTAAAATGATTGAAAAATTCGTCATTCCCCTTAATAAACTTGCCGAATTAAGGTCAAAATTCAAGGGCGATATTTACACGGATGAAGCAATGCGGCTGATGTATGCAACCGATGCATCCGCTTACCGTGAGATTCCGCTGGCTGTATTGCGACCGTTAGATGCCAGCGATCTGAAAACAATCATCGGCTTCGCCAGGCAGCTAAAAATACCGCTTATCCCGAGGGCTGCAGGAACTTCCCTCGCAGGGCAGGTTGTGGGGAATGGAATTGTGGTTGATATTTCAAAATATTTCAATAACATACTTGAAGTAAATACCAGCGAACAATGGGTCCGCTTGGAACCAGGTGTTGTTTTGGATGAACTGAATAAACAACTGGAACTATCCGGACTTTTTTTCGGGCCAGAAACATCTACTTCTAACCGCTGCACGATTGGCGGTATGGTCGGAAACAATTCCTGCGGTTCCCACTCCCTGGTATACGGCAGCACCCGCGACCATACACTGGAAATCAAGGCGCTTCTGAGCGACGGGAAGGAAGTGATCTTCGGCCCGGTATCAAAGGAGGTTTTCAACGATAAATGCCTTCAGAACGACCAGGAAGGCGCTATATACCGGAACATAAGCGGGATACTTTCCGAAAAACGGAATCAGCAGGAGATACGGGATCAGTACCCCGATAAATCAATCCATCGCCGCAACACCGGTTATGCACTGGATTTATTGCTTGAATCAGAACCTTTTACCGTTAATACTGAAGAATTCAATTTTTGTAAACTCATTGCAGGTTCCGAAGGCACCCTTTGTTTTATCACTGAAATTAAACTGAATCTCGTTCCCCTGCCTCCGAACGCCAAGGCTTTGATGTGTGTGCATTGCAAGTCTCTGGAGGATGCTTTTTACGGTAACCTGGTTGCCCTGAAACATCGTCCGGTTGCCGTTGAATTGATGGACAATGTAATTCTTCAGCAAACCAAATCAAACATCACACAACGGAAGAACCGGTTTTTTCTGCAAGGTGACCCGGCTGCAATTCTCATTATTGAACTTGCCGAACCGACCCAGGAAGAAGTGGATCGCAAAGCCATTGCACTCGAAAAGGAATTGAAAGAGGCAGGTTATGGATATCATTTCCCGCTTGTTACCGGAAATGACATCAGCAAGGTTTGGGCATTAAGGAAAGCCGGGCTGGGCTTGCTTTCAAATGTGCCGGGCGATGCAAAACCGGTTGCCGTGGTTGAGGATACAGCCGTAAATCCCGAAGTGCTTCCTGCCTATCTGAAAGAATTCAGGCAAATGCTTGACAGCTATGGACTCAGTTGTGTTTATCATGCCCATATTGCCACAGGCGAACTCCACCTTAGGCCGGTGCTGAACCTGAAAGACCCTAAGGATGTAGAACTTTTCCATACTGTAGCTCTTGAAACTGCAAGACTGGTAAAAAAATACCGGGGATCGCTAAGTGGTGAGCACGGTGATGGCCGTCTACGGGGTGAATTCATCCCGTTGATGATCGGCGAACACAACTACCGCCTCCTGGAAAGCATCAAACAAACCTGGGACCCGGAAGGAATCTTCAATCCCGGAAAGATAACGCAGACGCCCCGGATGAACAGCAGCCTGCGTTTTGAGGTGACTGCTGAAGTAAACGAACCGGAAACAGTCTTCGATTTTTCTTCAACCCATGGTTTACTTGGGGCTGCTGAACAATGCAACGGCTCAGCCGATTGCAGGAAATCATCCCTGATGGGCGGCACCATGTGCCCGAGTTACATGGCTTCGTTCGACGAAATGAATACAACCCGTGCACGGGCAAATATCCTCAGGGAATTCCTGACCAATTCCGACCGGAAAAACCGCTTTGACCATAAAGAGATTTACGAAGTAATGGATCTTTGCCTGTCGTGCAAGGGATGTAAAAGCGAATGCCCGTCGAATGTGGATATGGCACGCTATAAAGCCGAATTTCTCCAGCACTGGCACGATACCAATGGAATTCCTTTGCGTACGCGGCTCATTGCCAATATTTCAAAGATCAACCGGCTGGGAATAATTTTCCCGGCTTTGTTCAATTATGTTGTCTCAAATCACTTCACCTCTGCCCTGCTAAAAAAAACATTTGGATTCGCTCCTACCCGAAGCATTCCTGTTTTGTACAAATTCACCCTGAAAAGCTGGATCCGCTCTAACGCCAATAAAGAATGCAAATACACGAATGGCAGCGTTTTTCTGTTTGCCGACGAATTTACCGATTATAACGACGTGGAAATCGGGATAACGGCCGTAAAACTGCTTAACAAACTGGGCTACAAGGTGGAAGTTCCAGCACATACCGAAAGCGGCAGGGCTTATCTTTCAAAAGGACTTGTCAGAACTGCGCAAAAATATGCAACCAGGAATGTTATGCTTTTAAAGGATGTGATAACCGACACTTCTCCACTTATAGGTATTGAACCTTCAGCTATTTTATCCTTCCGCGACGAATACCCTGATCTTGTTGGTCATGAACTCAAACCAAAGGCCCTTACACTTGCTTCCAACTGCCTGATGATGGATGAATTTATGATGAGAGAAGTAACAAAAGGAGTCATAAGGAAAGAACAATTTACCACCAGAGCCGAAACGATCCGTCTGCACGGGCATTGCCACCAGAAATCGCTGGCATCCACTGGTCCGACAAATGAAATGCTTTCGTTACCGGTAAATTATGTAGTTAACGAAATTAAATCAGGTTGCTGCGGAATGGCCGGTTCCTTTGGGTACGAGAAGGAACATTATGAGCTTTCACAGAAAGTCGGCGAATTGATATTGTTCCCCGAAATCCGCAAAACAACGGAAGAAACAATCATTTCTGCCCCCGGTACCAGTTGCCGCCACCAGATAAAGGATGGAACCGGGCGGAAAGCGCTGCACCCGGTTGAAGTGTTGTATGGGGCGCTTGCTGTGGAAGGCAATAGGCAATAAGCATTAGGCAATAGGCATCAGGCAAAAGACTACTTTTCAGAATCTCCATACTCCTTACTCCTTACTCCATTTGAGCCTGAACCCTCTGAAAATTATATAGTGAAATTGAAATACATCGAACTTCGCAAACCAAAATATGCCTCAAAACCACCATCCGTTTGAAATCCTGAAGTTCTGTCCGCGATGTGGGGAAAAGACATTTAAACCTCAAACCGGTAAGTCTCTTGAATGCTGTTCCTGTGGATTTCTTTTCTTTATTAACGAGGTAGCCTCTGTAGTGGCTGTTATCTTTAATGATAATGGTGAGATGCTCTTTACCATCCGGAAGCATGATCCTGAAAAAGGTATGCTCGACCTCCCTGGAGGATTTGTTGACCCGGGAGAATCGGCTGAACAGGCCCTGATCCGCGAAGTAAAGGAAGAACTGAATCTTGACATTTATGATTTCAGCTATTTCGGATCGTTTTCAAACCAGTATTTATTTGGCGGAATCATCTATTTCACCCTCGACATCACTTTTATTTGCATCGTGGACTCGTTAGAAGGAATAAAAGCCGGAGATGATGTGGAAGACTACCGCTTTATCGATCTGAAAACCATTGAGATAGATCAGATCGGACTTGGCTCCATCAAAAAGGTCGTGAATGAGCTAAAAACAAATTTTCACAGATAAGCGAAATCACTTTTTCAACAGTTATTGAAACTCAGTAATGCCTGGTTTACCGATTTCAAAATCGCGGAACCCGATATCGGAAGTTTTAATGGAATTTGATTTAAAAACATTGTCCCCACTTCCGGGGATTGCTGGATAAAAAGCCAGCGATACCTGGAAGTAATTGGAATTCAGGAAATCGTTTTTAATCAGGACACCCAGGCCAACCTGTGAATACAGTCGGCTTTTCCTGAACCCGGAATCGTCATCACCCAGCATGGCAAGGGAATATTTCATAAAGGGCCCAAACCGGAACCCGAAAACATTCCAGGGCGCATACGACTGTGTCTGAACGCTTAAGAGGAATTTCTTTGTCCCTGTAAGATCCGGGCTGTCAAACCCCCTGATTCCCAACTCATTGTTAATGGACAATTTATCGGATGGCAACCGGTCCATTCCCAGCAGGATCTGTGATTTCACAAACTGCCTGAACCTCCAGTTCCCCAGTTCAACCAGGTGTGTGAAATATGTCAGTTCTCCTTTTACAATTCCCTGCTGTGCTCCACCGGAACAGAAATAACTTCCGTATTCAAGGTTGGTGCTCAGGTAACCCCATGTATAATAATAACTCTGTGCGATTTTTGCTCCGGCGTAAAACTGATTATGGTTATTCTTCTTCCTGTGCCCGGCAATTACCTCAAAGGTCCTTCCAACGGGGATATCTTCAGTCACTCCATACCGGAAAATGTATTTATCCTGGTTATAATTCCTGGAGTTGATACCCAGTCCGACGAAATAACTCGTTTCATTTGCGTAAATGTCCAGGGTATCAATAAGTTCTGTTGGTTTCTCAAGGTACCTGACATCCAGCCTTCGGGCAGTTAAAATCAAGTTGGTAGTCCGTTGAAATTCAGATCGGCCTTTAAAAACCTGCCATGAACTCCCCATCCAGTAATCATGGGTATTGAGTTTGAAATTTTGCAAATATTTTACTGAATGCGGGATAAGCAGGGAATCCCTGCGTAATTGCTGTTCAATGAGTACACCACCAGCCCAGCGTGCGAATGGGGAATAAAAAGGACGTTCAACATCCAGGCGTTTGATATAGCTTTTGTCTTCGGAAAGAGTGTACAGCAGGGCTGTATTGATAAACGTATTATCAATGTTGGGAATATAATAAGCTGCATTGTACGACGCTCTGCCTGTTGTATAATTCCAGTCATACGTATTCTGGAATTGATGCCCTGTTCCAAGGAAATTCTGTTCAGTTAATTTCAGTCCCAGGTGTGTATTCGAAAGAGATCCGTCAGGAATCATACTCCAGACATCCTGTTCACGGATAAAAATGTCAACAGAGTCGGAATCAGTAAGCACAACTTTGAATGAAACATCTCTCACAAATCGTTGCTGACGGATCAGACGTTCCGATTCTTTTACTAAAAGTGAATCAAAACGGTCATTCCGCTTGATCAGCAGGTTATTTTTGACCGTGATCGGAAGTGTTTTAACGTGCATTTTATCTCCTGCATTACTCAGGAAATCATGTGGCTTAGCGGATGTATCTTTAAGATTATAGCCAAATGGATCCAGTGTAACAACCGTGATCTTCCTGATGATTTTGCCTTCGAAATTTCTATATGATTCCTTGTCAGGATTGGGTTTCGTAAGTTCTGTATGATGAACA
>JANXXZ010000340.1 GCA_025350385.1 Bacteroidales bacterium | reverse complement strand
CTCCGAGAGGCTGTTGCGTAATGAGTGAATAAGGGCCTATGGAACGCGCATGCATTTTATCGTCAACCATGTGGTGCAGTTTCAACATATATATGTAACCTACTGTTGCAGGCTGGTCGAACTGCTCACCGGTGCCTCCATCGCAGAGATAAACCCTGCCGTTGCGCGGAAGTTCGGCTTTATCCATCAAATCATTGATCTGATCTATTGAAGCGCCATCGAAAATCGGGGTTGCAAACTGCATTCCCATTTTTGCCCCGGCCCATCCAAGCACAGTTTCAAAGATCTGTCCAAGGTTCATACGCGAAGGTACACCAAGCGGGTTGAGCACAATATCTACCGGGGTTCCGTCAGGCAGGAAAGGCATATCTTCTTCACGCACAATACGTGCAACTATACCCTTATTACCATGTCGTCCGGCCATCTTGTCGCCTACTTTCAGTTTACGTTTCTTTGCAACATAAACCTTAGCCATCTGAACAATCCCGTTTGGAAGTTCGTCGCCGACTGTGGCTACAAATTTCCTGCGGTTATATACACCCAACAATTCTTTATACTTGATAACGAAGTTATTGATCAGCTGCTTGATAAGGTCGTTAACTTCTTTATCAGTAGTCCACTTGTTTGGATTGATACTGTTATAGTCAAGACCGATGAGCATTTTCTGGGTGAACTTCACTTTTTTGGGTACAATTTCGTTCTTGAAATTGTTATAAACGCCCTGTGAAGTTTTTCCGCTAACCAATACGGTTAGTTTATCAACCAGCTTCTGCTTGAGTTCGTTGGTGCTTTTTACAAATTCTTCATCAAGTTCCTTAACGAAATCCTTTTCCTTGGCTTTAAGTTTTTTATCCTTAACAACACGGGAGAAAAGACGTTTGTCAATAACCACACCCTTCATTGAAGGAGGAGCCTTGAGTGATGCATCTTTCACATCGCCTGCCTTGTCGCCGAAAATGGCGCGGAGCAGTTTTTCTTCCGGAGTAGGATCGCTTTCACCTTTAGGGGTGATTTTCCCGATCAGGATGTCACCTTCGTTTACTTCGGCCCCGATGCGGATCAACCCGTTTTCATCAAGGTCCTTGGTAGCTTCCTGGCTTACATTGGGAATATCATTGGTAAGTTCTTCAACACCACGCTTGGTGTCGCGAACTTCAAGGGTAAACTCTTCAATATGCAACGAGGTGAAAATATCTTCCTTCACAACACGTTCAGAAATAACGATAGCATCCTCAAAGTTATATCCTTGCCATGGCATGAAAGCCACCATCAGGTTACGGCCCAGAGCAAGTTCACCTCCACGGGTCGCATAACCTTCGCAAAGCACCTGGCCTCTCTTCACCTTATCGCCCTTGCGGACAATCGGACGAAGATTCATACAGGTATTCTGGTTGGTACGTGCATACTTGGTGAGATTATAAACTTTAACGTCATCATCAAAGCTTACAAGTCTTTCTTCATCCAGGCGGGCATAACGGATAACGATCTGGGTAGCATCCACATACTCAACCATTCCGTCGCCTTCAGCATTGATAAGGGCACGCGAATCCTGGGCAACTTTGCCTTCGAGTCCGGTTCCTACAATGGGAGCTTCGGGGTTAAGCAGGGGAACAGCCTGACGCATCATGTTCGATCCCATGAGGGCGCGGTTGGCGTCGTCATGCTCAAGGAAAGGGATAAGTGAGGCAGCAATGGATGCAATCTGATTAGGAGCAATATCAATCAGGTCGACTTTCCCTTTTTCAATCAGGGGGTAATCGGCCAGGTAACGCACCTTTACCTTATCGGCAACCATCATCCCGTCTTTTTCAATCGGGGTGGTAGCCTGGGCAATAATCTTGTTTTCTTCTTCTTCGGCGCTCAGGTAGGTGGTATCAGCCAGGTCAACCCTGCCATCGGTCACCTTTTTATACGGAGTTTCAATAAAACCAAGTTTATTGATCTTGGCATAAACGCAAAGAGATGAAATCAGACCGATATTTGGACCTTCGGGTGTTTCGATGGTACAAAGCCGGCCGTAGTGAGTATAATGCACATCGCGCACCTCAAAACCGGCTCTTTCCCTTGAGAGACCTCCCGGACCGAGAGCCGAAACCCTCCGTTTATGGGTAATCTCGCTCAACGGATTGGTTTGATCCATGAACTGCGACAACTGGTTGGTACCAAAAAATGAGTTGATAACGCTTGAAAGGGTTTTGGCATTAATAAGGTCCATAGGTGTGAAAACCTCATTATCACGAACGTTCATACGTTCTCGGATGGTACGGGCCATGCGGGCCAGGCCTACACCAAACTGGTTGTAAAGCTGTTCGCCAACAGTGCGGACACGGCGGTTACTTAAATGGTCGATATCATCTACTTCGGTCTTGGAATTAATAAGACCAATAAGGTATTTAATGATAGAGATTATATCTTCCTTGGTAAGAACGCGCGTTTCGAGGGCTGTGTTCAGCTGCAGTTTCTTATTGATCCTGTAACGTCCTACATCACCCAGGTCATACCGTTTATCAGAGAAGAAAAGCTTCTCAATGATACCACGGGCTGTTTCTTCATCAGGGGGTTCGGCATTACGTAACTGGCGATAGATGTACTCTACCGCTTCCTTTTCGTTATTTGCTGTATCTTTCTGAAGGGTGTTGAATATGATGGCAAACTCCTGTGAATTAACATCTTCGCGATGCAATAAGATGGATTTGGCGCCTGAATCTACGATCTGATCCACATGATGTGCTTCAAGCACAGTTTCACGGTCAATGATCACTTCAGTACGCTCGATGGAAACCACCTCACCGGTATCTTCATCACCAAAGTCTTCGATCCAGGTTTTAAGCACCCTGGCGGCCAGGCGGCGACCAACGTATTTCTTGAGACCGGCTTTGCTTACTTTAATTTCTTCGGCAAGGTCAAAAATCTCGAGAATATCTTTATCGCTTTCATAGCCGATTGCACGGAGCAACGTGGTGACCGGAAGTTTCTTCTTACGGTCGATGTACGCGTACATCACGTTGTTGATGTCCGTAGTGAATTCCATCCAGGAGCCCTTGAATGGGATGATCCTGGCTGAATAAAGCTGCTGCCCGTTGGTATGGTAGCTAGTCCCGAAGAACACGCCTGGTGAACGGTGCAACTGCGATACCACAACACGTTCGGCCCCGTTGATCGCGAAAGTACCTTTCGGGGTCATATACGGAATCATACCCAGGTATACGTCCTGGATAATGGTTTCGAAATCTTCGTGTTCGGGATCGGTGCAGTAAAGCTTAAGTTTAGCTTTAAGGGGTACACTGTAAGTAAGCCCCCTTTCAATACACTCCTCTATTGAATACCTGGGAGGGTCAACATAATAATCAAGAAACTCCAGGACAAAGTTATTCCGGGCGTCAGTAATAGGGAAGTTCTCGGAAAAAACCTTGAACAGTCCTTCATTGACGCGGTTGTCGGGATTTGTTTCCAGTTGGAAAAAGTCCTGGAATGACTTTATCTGAATTTCAAGAAAGTCGGGGTATTCCGCCTTGATCTGTGACGTTCCGAAATTGATCCGTTCGATTTTTGTTGAAGCCAAAGCTGTAAAATTTAGGGATTAAACAAATAAAGTATTTAAACAATTAATCCCGATATAAAAATCGGGAAGAAAACAGACTACTTATCTACGCGTGAGGCATAAATAAGTAGTCCGTTTGGTAATTGTGCCAAATAGATTTATTTACTTAACCTCAACTTCAGCGCCGGCCTCTTCAAGTTGTGACTTGAGAGCATCAGCTTCGTCCTTGGTAACGCCTTCTTTAATTGCCTTTGGGGCGGCGTCAACTAGGTCTTTAGCTTCTTTCAGACCGAGGCTGGTCAGTTCTTTTACGAGCTTAACAACAGCCAGTTTGGCCTGGCCTGCGCTCTTCAGGATAACGTCGAACTTAGTTTTTTCTTCAACTTCGGGAGCATCAGAACCTCCGGCTGGGCCGGTCATCATTACAGCAGCTGCTGCTGCAGGCTCAATGCCGTATTCTTCCTTCAGGATCTTAGCCAGTTCGTTGACTTCCTTAACTGTCAGGTTAACTAACTGTTCTGCGAAAGCTTTTAAATCTGCCATTTTATTTGTTGTTTTAAAGTGTTTTAAAATAATTGATTGAATTGATGTTTGGTTTTTACTCGTTGTGCCTGTTTTGATTATTCAGGTCGTTCGGATAAGGTCTTGAGCACACCCGACAGCGTTTGACCGCTGGATTGCAGAGCTGAAATAACATTGCGTGCCGGCGTCATAAGTGCAAGCATAATGTCAGCGATGAGTTCGTTTTTACTCTTGATTGCCAGGAGAAAATCGAGTTCATGGTCGCCGATAAATGTCATTTCTTCAACAAAAGCGCCTTTTAACAGGGGCTTATCGGATGATTTCCTAAATTCCTTGATCAGCTTGGCAGGAACATTACCCTGGCTAGCGATCATAATGGAGGTGTGGCCTTTCAGAACATCGTACAACGGGCTAAAGTCCTTGCCGGACTGCTCCATTGCTTTTTGCAGCAAGGAGTTTTTAACGACGATCAGTTTTACGTCCCTTTTGAAGCATAAACGGCGCAGACGGTTTGACGTAGCCACGTTCATGTTCGAAATATCGGTAATGTAAAGGTAATTTGATGCCTTTAATTCTCCGGTAAGGGTATCGATCATCTGATTCTTATCTTCTTTTCTCATAGCGATGTTTGTTCTTAAGGATCAAGTAACTTACTCTTACCAGGCTTAGGCTGTGATCGATTTTTGATCAATACGAATACCAGGACTCATAGTACTGGACATAAAAACGCTTTTTACGTAGGTTCCTTTTGAAGAAGAAGGTTTCAGTTTGATAATGGTTGAGATAAGTTCCCTCGCATTTTCAATAAGTTGCTCCTGTTCAAAAGATACTTTTCCGACTGATGCATGGATGATACCATATTTATCGACTTTAAAGTCAATCTTTCCGGCTTTTACTTCCTGCACAGCTTTCCCGATTTCCATTGTCACAGTTCCGGTCTTTGGATTGGGCATCAGGCCACGGGGGCCTAGAATACGTCCCAGTGCTCCGACTTTGGGCATGATGGTAGGCATAGTAATAACTACATCTACATCAGTCCAGCCTTCCTTGATCTTCTGGA
>JANXXZ010000546.1 GCA_025350385.1 Bacteroidales bacterium | reverse complement strand
ACTTTGTTTTGATGGAAACCGGACAACCGCTTCATGCATTTGATGCAACAGAAATTACAGGGAATAAAGTGATCGTTCAAAAACTCCCTGCCGGGACAAAGTTTGCAACGCTTGATGGCGTTGATCGGAGCCTTGGCGCTGACGACCTGATGATATGCAATGGCAGCGAAGCCATGTGCATCGGTGGTGTTTTCGGAGGTGCGAAATCAGGTGTAAGCGAAAAAACTACATCCATTTTCCTTGAGAGTGCTTATTTTGATCCCACCCATATCCGGAAGACTTCCAAACTGCATGGATTAAAAACCGATGCTTCCTTTCGTTTTGAGCGGGGCGCCGATCCGAACATGACTTTTTATGCCCTCAAACGCGCAGCTATATTGATGAAAGAACTGGCCGGTGGCATTATCTCATCTGAAATTGTGGATGAGTACCCGGTAAAAATTGAAAACCGTGAAATTGCTGTTACTATTGTCGGAATAGAAGGCCTGATCGGAAAACAGATCGGGCGTGATAAAATAAGGGATATTCTCCTTTCGCTCGATATAGAAATCCTGGAAGAAACAGCTGAGGGTTTCAACCTTTCGATCCCGCCGTTCAAGGTGGATGTGGAACGGGAGGCTGATGTGGTGGAGGAAATCCTCCGGATTTACGGGTATAATAACATTGAATTCAGCGATTCGGTTCGTTCATCGCTTTTATACAGCCTCAAACCGGACCCTGAAAGGGTTCAGAATTTGGTGGCAGATTACCTGAGTAATAATGGTTTCAACGAAATTCTTACCAATTCGCTTACCAGCAGTTCCTATTACGAGAAATCTGAGGTTTTCAACATCGAAAACAGTGTCAAAATTCTGAACCCTCTAAGCCGCGACCTGGAAGTCATGAGGCAGACAATGCTTTACAGCGGGCTGGAAACCGTATCGTATAATCTCAACCGCCGCCTGAACGATCTGAAAATTTACGAATTTGGGGTTGTTTATACTTTCAATCCTGCAAAAGCATCCAACCCTGACGTAACAAAGAAGTACAGCGAACGAAAGAAACTGGCCATTTTTACTACCGGGAAACAGCAAAACGAAAGCTGGTATTCGGCCGAAAGAAAAACGGATTACTATTTCCTGAAATCATACGTATTTTCAATATTCACAAGAACCGGAATTCCTTTATGGAAACTTCAGCCAGCTGATGTTGATAAACGCATCTTTGCAGCTGGTGAATCATACAACCTGAATGGGAATGCTCTGGTTTCGATGGGGAAGTTAAATTCATCCGTACTGAAACCTTTCGATATTAAGCAGGGTGTTTTCTATGCCGAAATAGAATGGAAATCGCTGATGAATGAAGTTAATCCTGAAAGCGTTAAATTCAGGGATGTACCCCGCTTCCCGGAAGTGCGCCGCGACCTGGCCCTGCTGCTGGATCAAAAAGTAAAATTTACCGACATTGAAGCGCTTGCTTACAAAACAGGGAAAGGCTTGCTCAAGGCCGTCAATCTTTTTGATGTATATGAAGGCGATAAAATTGAAGCCGGCAAAAAGTCATATGCGGTAAGTTTCATCCTACAGGATGATCAGAAAACGCTCACCGATAATGAAATAGAGAAGCTGATGCGTAAACTCTCCGATGTTTTTGAACGGGAACTGGCTGCAGTTATACGGAAATAGGATCAAATGATTAAAATTGCGAAAACTATTCACCCTATCAACAAAAGATTTAATTATCAGTTATACAGTATTTTAACCACAAAGTGCACGAAGAAGGCACAAAGTGCACAAAGTGTGACATAAAAACTAAATAGCTAATAGTTGAGGCTTTGTGTTTGTGATTTACCATTGTGAACTTTGTGGTTAAATCATTTATCTGTATATCAACGCATTAACAAAGTGAGTAGTTACAAATTCCGGATTAAACCAATTCGTCATTAATTTTCAAAACTAATTTTCATACATTTGAACTATCAATGCTTTTTCGCGTTGGTAATGGTGTATATTATTTTTACTAACCCAGAATATCCTTTTCAAATAACCACTTTTATATGCCGAACGAAACTGTCTATTCCGTAAGCCCGTCGGGTGAACAATTCCCCATTCCTCAGAAACAGGATTATACAACAGAAAAAGAAAGAATAAGATCGTTGGTTACCACTGCGCGTGCCGAAGGCAAAGAAATCGTAGTGGTGATGGGCGTTGGATTTGTGGGGGCCGTGATGGCCGCCATTGTTGCTGATACTGTTGATAAAAAAGGAAATCCGTCAAAATTTGTGATTGGTTGCCAGCGTCCGAGCTCCCGTTCCTACTGGAAAATTCCCATGTTAAACCGTGGGGAATCGCCTGTGAAGGCTGAAGATCCCGAAGTTGACCGGATCATTACCCGCTGTGTAAACCAAAAGAAAACACTTACTGCTTCCTATAATAGTGAGGTGCTGGAATTTGCAGATGTAGTGGTAGTAGATGTGCAATGCGATTTCACCAAGCACGACCTGGGTTATATGAAATCAGGCGAGGCGGATATGGCTGCCCTCGAAGCCACGCTGAAAACAATAGGCGAGATGATACCGGCCAAATGCCTTACGCTGATCGAAACCACCGTAGCTCCAGGTACCACGGAGTTTGTCGCCTGGCCTATCCTGAAAAAGGCTTTCGCCAAAAGAGGGATCAGTTCGGTACCGTTGCTTGCCCATAGTTTTGAACGCGTAATGCCGGGTAAGGAATATGTTTCGAGCATCCGTGATTTCTGGAGGGTATGTTCAGGTTGCGAAGCCGAAGCCCGGCGACGGGTTGAAAAATTCCTGCATGAGGTCCTCAATACGGAAAAGTTCCCGCTTACCGTCATGGACCGTCCTATCGAATCGGAAACCACTAAAATTGTCGAAAATTCATACCGGGCTACCATCCTGGCCTACCTGAACGAATGGAGCATTTTTGCCGAGCGCAACGGGGTTGACCTGATCAAGGTAATAAATGCCATTAAAATGCGCCCGACCCACAGCAATATGATTTTCCCCGGTCCCGGCGTGGGTGGTTACTGCCTTCCAAAGGACGGCGGGCTTGGTTATTGGGCCTACCGTCATATACTCGGATTTGAGGATGGGGATGAAATATTCAAAATAACCCCTACAGCCATTGATATCAATGATACCCGTGCATTACACGTGGCTGAACTCACCCGCGACGCACTTCGCAACATGGCGCGGTACATAGCAGGAGCCGATGTGGTGCTTTGCGGAGCCAGTTACCGGCAGGATGTGGGTGATACCCGATACAGCGGCAGTGAAATGGTGGTGCGCAAACTCGTGGAAATGGGGGCCG
>JANXXZ010000545.1 GCA_025350385.1 Bacteroidales bacterium | reverse complement strand
TCCAGTGCAGACCATCAGGAAACTATTTATATCATATGAGCAACATAATAGCCGCCATCGATTTCTCCGACTGTTCGATCAATGCACTCGAGCATGCTGTTTCAATAGCCAACCGCGGAATACTGGATATTCACATGATTTGGGTCAATAATCCAAGCGTTACCAAAACTACAATCTACTCCGATAGATCTTCTGATCTTATCGAAGAAATCAAAAAACAGTTTGGAAACCTGATTGAAAAATACCAGAAACAGCTTCCTGAAAGCTCGATCGATTATGTAATCCGTGAAGGTAAAGTTTACCGAGAAATACTGGACGAGGCAAAGGAAATGGACAGCCTTTGTATTGTAATGGGCACACATGGCTCTTCGGGCTTTGAACAATTCTGGATTGGAAGCAATGCCAACCGGTTAATTTCTATAGCACATTGCCCTGTTATTACCCTTCGCTCCGGAGTCAGCTCCAGGTATTCGCTCGAACGCATTATAATGCCCATTGACAGCACCCTGGATACGCGTCAGAAAGTCCCTTTCACGGCCTATCTTGCCCGCTTGTTTGATGCGGAAATATACGTGGTATCAGTATATGCTTCAAAGTATAAAGCTATCAGGAGGCGCGTTGATGAATATACCGACCAGGTAGTCAAGTACCTCGAAGAAGAAGGTATGGTTTATCGCCGCGATGCAATAGAGGTAGATAACCTCACAACAGCCACAATTGATTATGCCAAGAAAGTGAGGGCAAACCTCATCAGCATCATGACTGAACAGGAAACAAGTCCGTTCAACCTCCTGGTCGGGCCGTATGCCCAGCAAATGGTTAACAATTCGCCATTCCCAGTGTTGAGCATTAATCCGATCGAAACGCTGATTATGTCGTCACGCTGATTTCTTTTGATTCCGATAGAATGCAAAAAGCTCCGGTATCACCGGAGCTTTTTATCTTTAAATGTTTATTTAAATGCAAAAGCACTGGACTGAAAGCATTGATTAATTGCGCCCCAGGCAATTAAGATCTTCATAAGCAACCTTAAGTCTTTCAATCATTGCTTTCTGGGCCTCATTGAGCCATTTGCGCGGATCATAGTATTTTTTGTTCGGCTTGTCATCTCCTTCAGGATTTCCAATCTGGCCCTGCAGGTAGCCTTCATTCTTTTTATAGAAATCAAGAATACCTTTCCAGGTAGCCCATTGGGTATCTGTATCAATATTCATTTTCACAACTCCGTAACTTATTGCTTCGCGTATTTCGTCGCGGGTGGAACCTGAACCTCCGTGGAAGACAAAATTTACAGGCTTCTCAGCTGTTCCGTATTTCTGTTCGATAAACTTCTGTGAGTTATTTAGGATAATGGGTTGAAGTTTAACGTTACCCGGTTTGTAAACGCCATGCACATTACCGAACGAAGCAGCAATGGTGAATTTATCGCTCACTTTCAGTAATTCTTCATATGCAAAGGCCACATCAGCTGGCTGTGTATATAGTTTTGAGCTGTCAAGACCTGAGTTATCAACACCATCTTCCTCGCCACCGGTAACTCCAAGTTCAAACTCAAGGGTCATACCAATTTTGCTCATGCGTTCAAGATAGCGTTTACATATTTCGATATTTTCCTTTAAGGGTTCTATCGAAAGGTCAAGCATATGCGAACTGTAAAGCGATTTGCCGTATTCTTTGAAATGCTTTTCGCCTGCGAGCAGAAGCCCGTCAATCCACGGAATAAGTTTTTTAGCTGCATGATCGGTATGCACAATTACGGGGACACCGTACATTTCAGCCATCATATGAATATGCCTGGCTCCTGAAATGGCTCCTGCAATAGCAGCTTTTTCCCCATCATTACTCAGGAACTTTCCGGCAAAGAAGTGAGCTCCGCCATTCGAAAACTGGATAATAACCGGGGAATTAACTTCGCGTGCTGCCTCAAGCACGGCGTTGACCGAATCAGTACTTACCACGTTCACTGCGGGTATTGCGAAATGATTCAGTTTGGCTATACGGAAAATTTCCTGAACGCCGTCACCGGTAACCACACCGGGGGCAACTTTGTCTAAAACCTTGTCTGACATGGGGTTATATTTATTTATGAATAATAGATTCAGAGGGTACAAAGATACAGTATTAGTTGCAAGTCTCAGGCTCAGAATACCCTGTTTTTGCGGAGATTGCACTGCCTCCCCTGACGAAAACCTGGATTTTCCGAGATAACTTTAACCTTATTAACACTTTTGAAGGCCTCTTTGTTCCTGAAGCCGGCTTAAATTGTATCCTGGGACAGAACTTACCCGGGGATTTTGTACTTTTGCAATGTAATGAGAAGCAGGATCAATTTATATAAGGAAACCTGCTGATTTATTCGCAAGCAACATATCGGCCTCGTAGTTCAGCTGAATAGAACGTCAGATTCCGGTTCTGAAAGTCGGGGGTTTGAATCCCTCCGGGGTCACTGAAATAAATCGCAAACGCCTGTAATATTTTAAATTACAGGCGTTTTTTATTTCATTCACTTATACATTAAATGCCTAACCTAAACAGGCTGTGTATACGTTCAAAGTAAGAAGAACAAATAAGTTTAACCTGATGTATTTCATCAGCATCTTCAGTAGAAATGTATTTCTTTCGAACAGTTTCATCCTTTGAGGGTTATTTATTCCCTAGATTTGTTTATTCAAAATTGAAATGAAATGAAATACATCGGAGCCCATGTTAGTGCCGGGGGTGGGGTTGAAAACGCCCCTGTAAATGCCCACGAAATAGGGGCAAAAGCATTTGCATTGTTCACCAAAAACCAGCGGCAGTGGCAGTCGGCACCACTGACCCTGAATAATATCAATAAGTTTCGCGAAAACTGTGAGAAATATGGGTATTTACCTACTCAAATATTGCCTCACGACAGCTACCTCATAAACCTTGGCCACCCGGAACCTGATGGCCTTGGCAAATCGCGCACGGCATTTATAGACGAGATGACTCGCTGCCAGCAGCTGGGACTGGACAGGTTGAACTTTCACCCGGGTAGCCATCTCAACCAGATCACAGAGGAGGCAAGCCTTTTATTGATAGCTGAATCCATAAATATTGCCCTTGATAAAACCAAAGGTGTGATTGCCGTTATTGAAAACACTGCCGGCCAGGGGACGAACCTGGGATACGAATTCGAGCAACTTAGCTTTATCATTGATCATGTTGAGGATAAAAGCCGGGCCGGCGTGTGCATCGATACCTGCCATACCTTTACTTCCGGGTACGACATTCTTTCACCGGACGGGTATACCGAAACATTCAGCAAATTTGATGAAGTAGTCGGATTCGGTTACCTGAAAGGCATGCACCTCAACGATTCGATGAAACTCCTTGCCAGCCGTGTCGACCGGCACGACAGCATCGGAAAAGGATTCCTGGGGAAAACTGTTTTTGAACGTATTATGAATGATCCCCGGTTCGACAATATTCCCCTTATCCTTGAGACTCCTGATGAAACATTGTGGGCTGAAGAGATAGCTCTTCTTTACAGAATGATAAAAAGCTGAAGGAATCTGGATGACCTTCTGAGTGCTGAATACCTGGTGCTGAGTGCAGAGTGCCAGGTGCTGAGTGCTGAGTGATCAGGATCAGATGCAGGGTGCTTGTCTCCTAACTGAGCATGTTCATTAA
>JANXXZ010000277.1 GCA_025350385.1 Bacteroidales bacterium | reverse complement strand
GTTACTATTGCCAGAAATTCGCCTATATTGACTGTCCCTTCGGGGTAAGGCCCCCTGTGAAATATCTCTTCACCGGTAAGCATATATACACCCCGGTATTCTAGTTCTCCCGGGTTGCCACTGCAGGCTGCATCCACGCATATACTGTCGCGGATTGGCTCCCCGACCCGTCTGCGCAATGCGTTATCTGCAGCGGTTACTTCACGTTTGTTGTAGTAGTCCCACGGATTGCCGGTCAATGCTTTTTTTGCTTCCTCAAGTGTGGAAAATCCTTTATACTTTGCATCCGCTATACCGTCAACGCATCTCCTGCATTTATCCCACGAATCAAAAATGCCCTTTTCCAGGCCTACCCAAACCACATAAAAACTGTTCTTTGACTTTTTCATAAACGGTGCAAATATAACGAGGTTTGAGCAACGGAATGCAGGCCGATACCCGGCAGGAACAAGTGTCATATAGGAAAATGAAAGTCTGGATTGAGGATGATTTAAACCCGATCATTTTTTCAAAAAGTTCCAGCAGGAAACAAACTATTGAAACTGTTCGGATAAAGCAGATTTAATTATTCCTGTTCAGCAGATAACTTCAGGTAGTTTTCTGATCCTGCTGAATGCTTACCTTTGGCTCTTCATAAATTATATTAGGAAAGATGGATAATTTTGTTTCGTATAACCCCACTGCCCTGCATTTCGGGAAAGGGGTGATTGATAAACTTTCGGAGACAATTCCGCAATACGGAAAACGGGTTTTATTTGTTTACGGTAAAGGTTCCGTGAAACGCAGCGGGCTTTATGATAAGATCATGAGCCAATTGCTGAAATCAGGTATGGAAGTATTTGAATACGAAGGGATAAAGCCGAATCCCAAAGTTGATGATGTGGATGCAGCGGCTGTAATCGGAAGGGAGAAAAACGTTGATGTGATCCTGGCTGTTGGCGGAGGAAGTGTTATTGACTCAGCAAAAATAATTTCTATCACAATCCCTGTTAATCATTCTGCCTGGGACTTTTACACATACAGGGCTAAGCCAAAGGTTTCGGTCCCTTTGATTGCAGTGCTCACCCTGGCAGCAACCGGTACCGAAATGAACCCGTTTGCAGTGCTGCAGAATGAAAAGACCGGTCGCAAGGACGGTTACCGTTCCGATCTTATCTTTCCCCGACATTCATTCCTCGATCCTGAAGTTACGTATAGTGTACCGGCCAACTATACTGCCTACGGCATATCCGACCTCATCGCCCATTGTTTTGAGAATTATTTTAGTAAAGGAGATTGTTCCCTCAGCGACCGTTTCATATTCTCGATCATTAATGATGCTGTTGAATGGGGTCCTAAACTGATGAATAACCTCTGCGGCTACGACGAAAGGGCTGCCATAATGTATGATGCAACCATGGCTCTCAACCTGCTGACTTCCAACGGGAAAGATGGCGGCGACTGGGGAGTACACGGTATGGGGCATATATTATCATTGTTATACGAAGTCCCTCACGGAGCTTCGCTTTCCATTGTTTTCCCTGCATGGATGAAACTTCATTGCGAACGGGCAGGTGAGAGAATTTCGAGACTTGGGAAGAATATTTTCGGCACTTCTGATGTGGATGAAACCATTGCCTCGTTCGAAGCATTCTTTGAACAGATTGGCTCACCAGTCAGACTGTCACAGGTCGGGATTGGTGCTGATAAGCATGAAGCGATCATTCATCTGTGGATCAGGAATAAAGCTGAAGGCGGCAATTTTAAATTAAAAGAATATGATTACAGAAAGTTAATCGAACTGATGGCATAAGTCAGTCGGGTGAAATCCTGTTATGTCAATGCAATCAGCGAATAAAAAAGGCCACCCAGATAACCGGATGGCCTTTTCAATTCTGAAGGAAATACTATTCTTCTTCCTTTTCCTGTTCTTCGTATGCCTTGAGCAGTGCATTCTGAACATCAGGCGGAACCTGTGAATACTCTGCAAACTTGAGGGAATAGGTACCGCTTCCTGAAGTAATGGAACTCAGGGCAGTTGAATATCGGTTCATTTCCGAAAGAGGAACCTTTGCCTTGATTTTCTGGTAGTTTCCTTCGCTGTCCATTCCCATGATGATGGCACGGCGGCCCTGGAGGTCGGTCATGATATCACCCATGCGTTCGGCGGGTACAATCACTTCAACATCATAAATGGGTTCAAGAATTTTCGGTCCGGCATTTTTAAAGGCTTCCTTGAATGCGTGACGACCAGCCAGTTTGAAAGCTAATTCATTCGAATCCACAGGATGCATTTTCCCATCATAAACGTTCACCACGATATCGCGTGCATAGGAACCGGTAAGCGGACCTTCCTCGATCTTTTCCATGATCCCTTTCAGGATAGCCGGGAGGAAACGAGCGTCAATAGCGCCTCCCACAATACAATTGTTGAATATGAGCTTTCCACCCCAAGGTAGGATGTTTTCATCAGTACCGCGGATAGGATACAGTTTCTGGAATACCATTCCTTCAGTATAAGGCTCAATAAGCATATGAACCTCGCCAAACTGCCCGGCGCCGCCCGATTGTTTCTTGTGGCGGTACATGGCGTTGGCCGATTTCGTAATAGTTTCGCGATACGGGATTTTCGGGGCGATGTAATCGATAGGAATTTTGTCCAGTACTTCCAGGTGCCATTTGGCAATATTCAGGTGCAATTCGCCCTGGCCTTTGATAAGGATTTGCTTGAGTTCTTTTGAATACTCGATTTCCAGAGTCTGATCAACCTTGTGCATTTCACTAATCCGGGCACCCAGTTTTTCTTCATCTCCCTGGTTCTTGGCTTTGATGGCAAAACTGATTTTCGGGGCAGGGAAATCGATAGGTTCTATGATATCATCAGCATTTTTTGGCGAATTTAAGGTGTCGTTTGTATGCGTACTCTTGAGTTTAATTGTAGCACCGATATCCCCTGCAACGACCTTATCAACTTTCTCGCGTTTTTTGCCTGCAATGAGGAATAATTGCGGCAGGCGTTCTTTACCGGCATTTAATCCGTTCACCATATCCATGGCTTCAGTTACTTCACCGGCAAATACTTTAAAGAAGGCGATTTCACCCAGGTGTTCCTCGACAGATGTCTTAAAAATGAACAGGCAAGCAGGATCGGATGGATTGCACTTTAACTCTTTACCTGTAGTTGTTTTTACCGGGGGCATTTCATCTGGTGAAGGAGCAGTTGTAGTAATGAATTCCATCAGGCGGGAAACACCTTTGTTTTGTTTTGCCGAAAGGCAGAATACGGGATATAAACCGCGGCTCACGATACCGGCTTTCAGTCCTTTATCAATCTGTTCTTCGGTAAGGGTTCCGTTTTCGAAAAAGGCTTCCATGAGTGATTCGTCACTTTCGGCTGCTTTTTCAATCAATGCATTATGAAGATCCTCTGCTTTGGCTTTTTCGGTAGCCGGAATATCAACTACTTCAAATTTACCTCCATCGCTGAATTTGTACATTTTCTGCTGCAGAAGATCAATTATGCCACTAAAAGCGTGTCCATCTCCTACCGGGTATTGCGCCAGGGTAACATTCCCACCAAACTGGGATTTCAGCTGACGGATGGCTTCATCAAAATTTGCTTTTTCATGTTCAATCTGGTTTACTACAAAAATTACCGGGGTCTGATTCTTCACGGTATGTCTCCAGGTGATTTCGGTACCTACTTCAACGCCATTCTGAGCGTTAACCAGCATGAAGGCTGAGTCAGCCACTTTGAGTGCTGCGACTACTTCGCCTATAAAATCATCAAAACCCGGACAGTCGATCATATTGATCTTCTTGCCTTTAAATTCGGCGAACAAAACAGTTGAGCTTACGGAGTTTTGCCTTTCGAGTTCGATTTCGCGGTAATCGGAAACAGTATTTTTATCCTCAACCGATCCGCGTCGGTTAATGAGCCCGGCTTCAAAGAGCATGGCTTCGGCCAGGGTAGTCTTTCCTGATTTAGCGCCGCCGATTAGCGCAATGTTTTTTACCTCATTCGTTTTATATACCTTCATTTAGTACTGAATTTATTGTTGTAGAAACAGTTATTCCGATCAAAGGGGTTGCAAAGTTAGAAAATGGTTTGATATATCCAAACCCGCCTGAAAAAAGGCTGAAAGAAGGATTTGAAAGCATAAATGCCTGATTTAAAGCCTGAAGCCTGAAGTTATCAGACCTGGTGCCGAAGAAAAAGGGTGGATTCAGGGATCCATTGGCTGGCCGACCCTATTACGGGTCGGATGCTTATTCTATCAATGGTAAAAATGTTGAAATGATTTCCTGGAATAATGAATGCAGGGTTCCGGGAACAGTTGAGTTCTGGCCTGAAAAATCTGATAATCAGGAGAAGAAAGACAGAAACTGCAATACAAAAGGGAAACTATCGTGGCGGTTCTCCTTGTCCCCCCATCCCCTAGTCCCCCAATCATTTATAAAGTGATTCCTCTTGTCCACGAAATAAAGCCCGGACCTTCCTATTTGCTCACCAACGAAATATCGAACTGTACAAGGTCAACAAAAAGCCTGACGCGTTCGTCGATCATTTGGTGAGTTAACCCGACGAGGCCTTCGGTGCCGAACTTCTCAACAGCGAACGAAGCCATGGCTGAACCGTAAATAATGGCATTTTTCAGGTTATCGAAAGAGATGTCTTTGGTACGTGCCAGGTGTCCGATGAAACCACCTGCAAAAGTATCACCTGCTCCCGTTGGGTCAAACACCTCTTCGAGCGGCAATGCCGGGGCGAAGAATACACTTTCCTTGTTGAATAATAGGGCGCCATGTTCCCCTTTCTTTATAACCAGGAATTTCGGGCCCATGGTAAGGATCTTCTGGGCTGCCTTTACCAGGGAATATTCGCCGGTGAGTTGACGGGCTTCACCGTCATTCACGGTCAGTACATCAACCTTAGCTATAACGCTCAGGAGCTCATCCCAGGCGGTATCCATCCAGAAGTTCATTGTATCCATTACAATGAGCCTTGGACGACGTTTTAACTGTTCCAGCACGCGCAATTGAACGCGGGGAGTGAGATTTCCGAGTACCAGGAATTCAGGAGACTGGTATGATTCGGGTAAAATGGGTTCGAAATCGGCTAGCACATTCAATTCAGTAACGAGGGTATCGCGGGAGTTCATATCGGCATGATACCTGCCCGACCAGTAGAATGATTTTCCTTCGGGTTTCACCTGGAGGCCGTCGAGGTTAATATGATTATTACGGAGCAGGGATATGTATTCTTCAGGGAAGTCGCCGCCAATAACTGAAACGAGGTTCACGTTTTCAGCAAACTGTGACGCTGCCAAACCGATATAGGTTGCTGCGCCTCCAAGTATTCTTTCAGTCCTGTCAAATGGGGTTTCAATCTTGTCAAATGCAACAGTTCCAACAACAACAATGCTCATACTACTTGAAAATTAGGGGTTTTAAAAAATCTTTGCAAAGATATTGTTTATTTGAAACGATAGTGTAATTTTGCAGTCCCTTTCGAGGGAGCAAATCTATCATTCCTCCTTAGCTCAGTTGGTTAGAGCATCTGACTGTTAATCAGAGGGTCTCTGGTTCAAGTCCAGAAGGGGGAGCTAGAGAGACAAGGGTTTTAAAACATTTCGTTTTGAAACCCTTTTTCATTTCCTACAAATTTTTCTACATATTCCCCTTACCTTTCCATTTTGAGACTCTATCTTTAATCGATTCATTCGCTTATCCATTTTGTAGATGTTTGTAATAATCCAGTTATAGCAACCAACAAAGAATTTACCTAAGAGGTTTAAGAAATTTACGTGTGAAATAATTTTTACTTATTATAGCTCATTCGAAAAATGATCCGCCATTAATTCAGCCTGTTTCAGGACTGTGTCGATAGCTTTTTGTTGTTTGTCGGGTGGGTAGCCGTATTTGGTTAGGGTGCGTTTTACAAGGACCATGAGCTTAGCACGGGCACTCTCGCGGATTGCCCAGTCGATGGTGGTGTTAGCTCGAACCTTATCAGCAATTTCCTTTGCAATATCTCTCAGCGTTTCATCGCCTAATAC
>JANXXZ010000269.1 GCA_025350385.1 Bacteroidales bacterium | reverse complement strand
CCTGGTCGACTCCCGGGGCAAGACGAAGTACCTTGTTTTTATTCCTGGAGAAGTTGGTTGTGAGTTCCCATTGGAATGATTTGGTCTGAACAGGGGTGAGCGATAATACGGCTTCAATTCCCTTGTTTTCGAGCTCCCCGTAATTGGAATAAACCTGGCCGAATCCTGATGAACTGGCCAGTGGCCGCTCAATAATTACTTCTGTGGTTTTTTGATAATAATAGGACAGGTCAAGATTAATCCTCCCGTTGAAGAAGCGGATATCAAGCCCGCCTTCATTCCCTGCAACCCGCTCAGGTTTAAGCCCTGGATTCCCCATCAGGGTGCTGTAACCAAAGCCGTTATGACCTAAGTAAGGAAAGTTCAGGCCATTGGTAAAACCATCGGTAATAAATGGTGAAGCGAAATAAGTAGAAGAAGAATAGGTCGGTGGGTTAATCCCAGATTGGGCATAGGCATACCTCAGTTTTCCAAACGAAAGAATCTTATCATCGGGCAATAGTTCGGAGAAAACAAACGATAAACTGGCCGATGGATAGAAGAAGTTGTTCTTCTCACGTCCAAAGGTGGACGCCCATTCATTCCGGCCAGTCAACGAGAGATAAAGCATGTGGTTATATTCAAGCCCGAAGTCGAAGAAAAGAGCGGCTGTACGCTCGGTGGTTGTGTTCTCGGAGGAATAGAGGTCGGAGGCATTGTTCAGGTTGAAATAATTGGGAATACTCAGGTTACGGCCACGGGAGAAAAGATCCAGGTTCAGGCGCGAGTTGAGGTTGTTACCCAGCATAAGTTTAGCCTTGATCTTATCGGAGAAGTCATGATTTGCCGTCACCAGAAGGTCGGAATAGACCTCGCGGAAACGCTTGATGTTTTCCCATACCTCACCAACAGGCTGCGGTGGCTCATTTGAACCGATGGCATATACCATTTTCCTTTGGTCAGCGTATACATCGGTTCCGAGGCGGTAGGTAATATCCAGCCATTAAACGGGTTCAATGGTGGCATATATGTTTCCCAGGATACGGTTTACCTCATCCCTGAAGGGATTTTCGTTCACCGACCAGTAGGGATTATCATACAGAAAAAAAACTGCCTTTGTTGGCCTGTTGGGTATTTATAGGAACCATCAGGATTCATGAGATCAAAACTGGCGGGTGTGCGAAGCAGTCCCAGCATGATACCGGAAATATTGCTACCGGTCTGGGCTTTACGTCCGCAAGAAAGGGAATAATTGGCAGTGCCTCCGACCTTGATCCTGGAATTTACAACATGGTCGCCGGTTAATCGGATGGAAGTGCGTTTGAAATCGGTATTGGGAACAACCCCGTTTTCATCAAGGCGGCTGGCCGACAACCGGAACTGTGTTTGCTGGTTTCCACCCGATATGCTCAGGTTGTGGGTAAAGGAGGTGGCGGTCTTAAAGAATTTACTGATGTTGTCCACTGGCTTAATACCTAATTCACTGAGTTTAGGTCCCCAGGAATTTGAAGTACCCCAGGAGACATCATCAGCGGTATTGAAGAGGAGATCAGGACCATAATCGGCTACATCGTATACAGGCTTTCCATCTGCGCCGATATCACCCTGGGCATAAGTATCCTGGAGCTTAGGCAGTTTACTTACCTTGGAGATCAATGAATTGACAGAGTATTCAATATTGAGTCCTTTACCGGAGCTGCCCCTCTTAGAGGAATAGACAATTGCCCCGGCCCCGGCACGGACACCATAGAGTGCTGCAGCGGCGGGTCCTTTCAGGATTGAGACGGATTCGATGTCGTCGGGGTTTATGTCGATGGCACGGTTGGAGTTGGGTACGCCGGTAGTACGGTCGTTAAAGGGATAATCGGCTGCCACTGAACTGAGGGTCTGGTTATCGATAGGAACACCATCCACTACGATGAGAGGTTGGTTATTACCTGTGATGGTAGCATTTCCACGGATCAGGATCTTGCTCGAAGCCCCGGGTGTACCGGCTGAACTAATCACCTCAATGCCTGCAGCTTTTCCCGCTATGGACTGAATGACATTGGATTCATTGGATTTGGTGAGTTCATCGCCCTTCACTGACTGAACCGAGTAGCCCAGTGCCTTGGTTTCGCGCTTGATCCCCATAGCAGTGACCACGATTTCATCCAGATTCATGACATCTGGTTGAAGTACCACATCCACTGTATTGGAAGCAGTTAACAAAATTTCCCGGCTTTTCATACCGATCAGTGAAAAAATAAGTGTGTTGGCGTTGACCGGGACCTGGATCTTGAATTTCCCGTCGACATCGGTTACAGTGCCGGAAGTGGTCCCTTTCACAATAATGTTGGCGCCGGGCAGGGTGCTGCCGTCCTCGGCAGACGTGACCGTTCCTGTGACCATTCTTTGGGGGTATGCCATAAACCCGGTAAGAATGAGCAGGAGCATCAGGAGTAGTTTTCGTTTCATAGTTAATAGGATTAGGTGGATAGATGAAGGGTTGATTAATAGGCGTGTGTTGGAAGTAGGGAGTCGGAAGCAGGAAGTCGGAAGTAGTGAGAAGGGAGTAAGGAGTCGGGAGTTATCGATAAATATTTAAATGCTTCAACTTCTTCATTTGATATTTGATATTTGTTATTCATCATTCGATATTCATTGGCCCTCAAATTTTTACTATTTAATGCACATTAACGAATGATAAATTTTGAAGTGTTTCAACCAGCGTCGCCAAACGGATGATGCACGTTATATCTATACCAAAAATAGCATGGGACAAAAGCCAATAAAAATCCAATCGATAAGTTGGCAATGTAGCTGCAAAACCTTGAAATAAATCGACGAAACGGTTTGAGCGATTAATTGGAGGAAATAGTATATTGAAAGCAAAGGTTTACAGAAGGAGAAAGGGAAGGGAGATGACGAGAGGACGAGGGGGCGAGGGAACAAGAAAGCGAGCGAGTGAAAGGGGCAGGGCGTGAAGAGGCCAGAGGGAGAGATTACTCTTTATTCTGAATAAGATCGTTATACTTCAGGGGGTGTTTGTATTTTGGAATTGACTCGTATGGATAATACTGAGGGCATTTGCATTATAAAAGGCGCAAGGTAAAAAACTGATTATTGAGAAGTACGACCTATGTGATGAGAAGTTCACCTGGTCAGATGTTTTCATGCAACATGGGCAACGTGATGGCACCGGGGTAAATGTTTCATGCAACACGGCTTCATAGCCTATCCCGGCAGCCGGGATTGGGTTACGAAAAGCGACCATACGAATCCTTGATTATCGGGCGTTCGTATTATCTTGTTCTCAAATGTTGCTTTTTGATTTTTATTAGAATTTTGTCTGCTGCCAATTTACCAGTAAGTATTGACATTGGCACACCTGCAGGACTGTACGCCCATTGTCCTGCCTGATAAATCGAAGGTATTGGTGTCAGAACTGAACGATCCGATATCTGGATTTTGTTTATAACCGGCATGGATTTTTGAAATGACCAACCTACAATAGCTCCTTCGGAACTGCCAACTCTGTTTTCAATATTTAAGGGTGTAAAAGAAAAGCGTATAATAATATTTTCTTTTAACCCAGGATAGATAGAGTCGGAGATTACATTTATAATATGATTCTCCATTTCAGAAGTAAACTCATCAAGCCACCCTGCTTTGTGAATTTTTTTGAACAAATCGTATTCTGCAAGTAAACTTATAATCATGCCGGTTTTGCCCCGTGGAACCAATTCGGGGTCTTTAAGACCGGGAATAGAAATTTCGTAAGTGTTTAATTTGGTAAATTTGTCCAGCCAGGTCATGAGTTGCTCTTTATTGACTTTTTCAAAATTACTAAGCAGTTCGTCCAGTTTCTTCCGGTGTGTTTCACCTAAACCTGATTTTGAGGGGGTATAAAAGAAATGTCCATTGGCAATTTTTCTGAAGCTATCAAGTGGCTCATCTACTTCCAGGAATAAAGAAAAAACAGAATCACCGCCTCGATTTTGCAACATCTTGTCTTTTGTTTCCTTAAATTTTGATTTGATTTTGGGCATAAAAACTTCTGCTTCTGTTATTTTATAGAAAGTTTTTAAATCAGCAGCCCAGATAAGATTGTCATATTTATAACTGGTATTATTTTGGTCTATTACATGACATTTATCAGCCAATACTTCAACGATTTTTATTTCTGTTTTTATTTCTCCTCCAAGTTCTAATATCTTGTTTTTCAATGCATCCGATAGTTTTCCTACCCCACCTTTAGGATAGAAATAATCCAGATATAAGGAAAAATAACTCAATGCAAAAAAGGTAGGCGTATTTTTGAAGAAATGCTGCGAAATCATATCCCTGAGTGAAGGATTTTTTATTATTGTTTTTAAATAATCCTCAACAGGCATGTTCATACGGTTTATTTTTCCAACAGTAAAAATAAATTTCGGTAACCAGGGTAAAAGTTTTTTGAAAATGAATGCTCTGTCTCGTTTTAAATCTTTAAAAACAGGATTCTCTATCCCATAGAGCACATCCATGTGCTTCATTATTTTCCTTATGATTCTTATGACTTCGACAATCTCTCCTTCACTTTCCGGGAATAATTTTATCAGAAGTTCCTGGTATTTTATTAAACTTTCTATACCTTCTATGTGTAAAATTTCGTTCTCTATGCCAACAGAAACCGGACTTTTAACAACTTCGAGCTGAATGTTTAAATCCTTCAGCATCGCGAAAATAATGCCTGCATCTTCCAGGGCTCTGACTCCGGCATCAAAATGAAAGCCGTCGCGGGTAAATGAATTAACCAGGCCTCCACATTCCTTGTTTTTTTCAATAAGCAATACTTTTTGTCCTGCACGCGACAGATAAGCGGCAGAGGTTAATCCGGCAATGCCTCCTCCGATAATGATGGTATTGTATGTGTTTCCAGCCATATATTTTAATTCACGAAATTCAATAAGCAAATTTCGTCTTAAAATTCATTATTTTAAACCAGGCAATCCACCTAGTTCCAGACTTTTTTTCCAAAGCGCATAGGCTACTTCTTTGTCCAAAGCTGGGGGGGCAGGTTCTTCTTCGTTAGTTAGATTAAAGAATTTGCCACTAACGGCTTCTATCTCTTTTGAAACTCCGAGATAATACAATGCTTCGGCCGATATTTCAGGAGATTTTAATGTTTTATCAATAAAATTCCTTTTAAACCAACGGTAAACCGGTCCGTTTTCCTGACCTGTATCAGTTTTAACTGCACCTGGATGCATTGCATTTATCGATACGCCGGTGTTTTTGAAATGTTCATTAAAAACGATTATCGATAAAAGCTGGGCAAGTTTGGCAGAACCATAGCTTTTCAAACCGGAATAACGACGTCTTTCCCAATTCAAATCGTCCAGTCTCAATCCCCAGGCAGCAAAACGGTGACCTTCGGAACTGACCATAATAATTCTGGCCTTTCCCTGGGATTTTAGCTTATCCATTAATAGGTAGTTTATAATAA
>JANXXZ010000222.1 GCA_025350385.1 Bacteroidales bacterium | reverse complement strand
TTTTTACAATTCAGTGAAAATCGGGGGGCGGATTGAGCTCCCCAGCAAGTTCCCTTTTTATTTTGAATCTTATTTTATCGGGAACCAGTTTAATTACATGAATACTACGAACACCTATTTTTTTGATTACCAGACCCCGGTTTATTTAAGGCATCGCGAAAATTTTGCTGATGCACGTTTTGGATTCCCGTTGAAAAACAACACCAGGTTCGAAGTAGGGATGGATGTCGGCCGTAACCGGGATAATTACTATCAGACCAATACTTTTACCACCAAAGATACCCTTGATAATACATATACCGATTATTTCAGTCCGCTGCTGGCAATTGAAGTAAATTCACTCAACCGCAAACAGTTTTCGAACAAGGGTCAGCGATTCTTTGCTCAGTTCCGGTTTATTTCGTCCAACGAAGAGCATGTTCCCGGTTCCACCGGGATTGACCGAAGCCGTTTTGAACAGCGGCACAATTATATGCAGGTAAACCTTACCTATGAAAAATATTATACACAGCACGGGCGTTATACTCCGGGCATTTTTGCTGAAGTAATGATGTCGTTTCAGCATCTTTACCACAATTATACATCAACATTGCTTGCATCGCCATCTTTTACACCTATTCCTGAAATGATGACCATTTTCCAGCCGGCATTCCGCAATCCGGTATATTTTGCAGCAGGGCAGCGGAATATAATCACAATTAAGAAGAACTTCGATATCCGTCTCGAAGGGTATGTGATGTTGCCTTATCGCGAATTGTTACAGAGCAATGACCGGACAGCTTATTTTGGTGAGCCTTTAAGAACCCTGAATTATGCGGCATCCGGTTCATTGATTTACCAGAGCCCGATCGGTCCGGTGAGCGTCTCTGTGAATTATACCAGACCACAGGAAGAATCTTTTTCGTTCTTTTTAAACATCGGTTACATCCTTTTTAACCGCGAAGGCTTGAAATAACGGGCATTTCAACTAGTTTTACCGATATTTTGTGCGATAATATTGCAACCCTTTGATGTTCAATCAGTATAATTTCTATTTTTGCACTCCCTTGCAATCACTGTTCAAGCGTACCATACTGAGTTAACGATTTGTCCAAATCCCTGGCTGCATGCAGTTTCGGGAAATATGCAGGCTAGCCTGTAAAAGTAAATTACTAACCCACACATTCATTTGTACCATGAAAAAAGACACCCGTTCCGATCAGAATCCTGAAGCAGTTCCCGCAACTGTCCAGGAGGAGAATCTCCAACCAAATGAGGTTGAAAACAATGTTACCGACGAATTAACCGAACCTTCAGTTGAAGGATCTGAGGCCAACACCATTTGGGTTGAGCCTGTTGCTAAAACTACGCCTGAAGAGCCGGTTGCCGAGGTTACCACTGAGGCAGCTGCAGAAGTATTGGTTGAAGCGCCCGTTGCTGAAGCTTCCGTAGAGGCGCCTGACGATGCAAAGGTTGAAAAGCCGGCTGCTGAAGTTTCCGTTAAGGAACCTGCCAAAGCAATGGTTGAAGAACCAGTTGCTGATGTTGCCATAGAGGAACCTGCCGAAGCAATAGCAGAAGAGCCGGTTGCCGAAGTTGCTGTTAAGGAACCTTTAGAAGTAATTGCTGAAGAGCCGGTTGCAGGAGTTTCAGTTGAGGAACCTGCAGAAGTACTAGCTGAAGAGCCTCTTACAGATGTTGCAGTTCCTGAGCCATCTGCTGAAAAGGTCGTTGAAGAAACGGTTGAAGTAGTTGCTAAAGTGGAAGTTGCCGAAGAAGAAATTGCCGCAGAAGTCATCATCGAAACACCGGTTGCTGAAGTTATTGCTGATCCGGATTTGAATCCTGTAGTTGCAACAGTTGGAGAAGAAACGGAAGAAGAGGAGGAAGAGGTTGAGGAAGGTCATGCAGCCAGCCTTGATCATAAAACGCGTGAACAGTTGGTGGAATTGCTTGAAGAAGCAGTCCGGAACGAAGATATAAATGTAATCAAGAACCAGATCATTCTTATCAAAGGTGCCTACCTGGCGCGGACCAACGAGGAACGCGAAAAAATGTACCAGAAAGCGGTTGCAGAGGAGGAAGCTGAAAGCTTCGAAACCATCGACCCGCTTGAAGAACGGTTTAAGGCAGCCTTCAATATATACCGTCAGAGCAAGGCCCGTTTCGGGGAACAACTTGAAAGGGAAAAAATCCGGAACCTCGAGTCCAAGAAACATATACTTGAAGAACTGAAAACTCTCATTTCGTCAGAAGAAACACTCAAGAAGACATACGACGACTTCAAGGTATTGCAGGAACGCTGGAAAGCCATAGGTATGGTACCGAAACTCGAGGCACCAGGCATGTGGCAGAACTACCATTTCCTGATTGAAAAGTTTTTTGATAAAGTAAAGATCAATAAGGAACTCAAAGACCTGGATCTTCGTAAAAACCTGGAACACAAAATTGAGCTTTGCGAAAAAGCCGAAGAACTGATCATTGAAACCTCCATCACCAGGTCGTTTAAGCGCCTGCAGGAATTACACGAAGAGTGGAAGGAACTCGGACCTGTACCACAGGATAAACGCGAAGAAGTATGGGACAGGTTTAAAACTGCTTCCGATAAAATCAACGAACGTCGCCATGAGTTCTACGGCAAAGTGCAGGAAGAACTTGATGCCAATTATGCTGCCAAGGTGGTATTGGTTGAGCAGGCAGAACAACTGGTCAATAAGGAATTCAATTCCATCAAGCAGTGGCAGGAAAGCACTCAGCAGATAAATGAACTTCTTAAGGTGTGGAAGTCCATAGGACAGGCAGGTCAGAAGGTGAATAATGAGGTTTGGATGCGCTTCAAAGCCCATCTGGATGCTTATTTTGCCAATAAAAAAGATTTCTTCGGGAAACTGAAAGAGCAGCAGCTACATAATTATAATCTTAAGGTAGACCTTTGTGTGCAGGCCGAAGCCTTGCGTAACAGCACCGAATGGCGCAATGCATCCCGCGATCTGATCCGCCTCCAGGACGAATGGAAAAACATCGGACCTGTTCCACGTAAGCATAGCGATAAGATATGGAAACGTTTCCGTGCAGCCTGCGATGAGTTTTTCCACCGGAAATCAGAATATTTCAAGAATGTTCAGAGTACCGAAGGTGATAATATGATCCGTAAGCAGGAACTGATCAGGAAACTTGAAGAATTTGTTTATTCAGGTGATCGCCAGGTTGATCTCGAGGTTATTAAGGAATTGCAGCGGGTCTGGATGGAAATCGGGCATGTGCCGATTAAGGAAAAGGACCGTCTCCAGGCAGAGTACAAAGCTGCTGTAAATAAAATTTATGACAAGCTTAAGGTTGATACAGCTGAGCAACGCACTTCCAGTTTCCGCAACCGCGTTGAAAATATCAAGGAACAACCCGATGCCCACCGTATCATCAATAAGGAACGTAATTCATTACAAATCCGGATTGATGAGCTTAAAGAGGAAATCCTGCTTTGGGAAAACAATATTGGTTTCTTTGCAAAATCAAAACAAGCCAATGTGCTGAAGATGGAATTTGAGGCTAAAATTGACAAAGCTAAGGAAGAACTGGCAGGAATGGAAGCCAAGAAAAAGTTCCTGGCTAAAGCCGCCCGGGAACAGGAACAGCAGGAACAACAGAAGCCATAAGAATTATTAGCTTTTATTGCGCAAGGCCCCGGGAACGGGGCTTTTGTGTTTTAAGAGATAAGATACAAGATAAAAGTATGAAAGATAAAAGTATAGAAAGTACCCTTGAGAGTCCCCCTTTGAAAAAGGGGGTGGCCGCAGGCCGGGGGATTTATTCTAACCGGAATCTCTATTGAAAAGGACTTATATGAAAAGGAGGAATTTTCGCTTTCATGAAATCCCCCTCTTTCCCCCTTTTACAAAGGGGGACGACCAATTTTCAAAAGGGGAGACGATTGGCCCTTATTTCGCCGGTTCGTGTCCCCCTTTGAAAAAGGGGGTGGCCACAGGCCGGGGGATTTTTCAGTTGGAAATATTTATAATATTAGTAAACTGTGTAATACTCATAATAAAGGCAAACCGACGCCGGATGGCAAGCCCCGACAGCATTTATATCTATCTTTGTATTATGTGACTTGCAAGCCACAATTAGCCAGAGATATATCCGTTAGTATCATTAATTACCTGTCTCAAGATGAAGAAAGCCCTCAAGATCTCAGCCATCACCCTGGGAGCAGTCCTGCTCCTCATGTTCATTCTCCCCTTTGCTTTCAAAGGTAAAATCAAAGAGCAGGTACAAAAGGAGATCAACAAAAACCTGAATGCCAGCGTGGCTTTCGATGGAGTAGGCTTATCTCTTTTCAGTCATTTTCCTGATATGACGCTGAACCTGAAGAAACTGAATGTCGTGGGGATCAACGAATTCAGCAAGGATACCCTGGCCGGTATTCCTTCTCTTTCGCTCACCCTGAACCTGATGAGCGTGATACGTGGCAAAGACTATGAAGTGAAACAGGTATTGCTCGATTCCCCCAGGCTACTTTTTAAGGTGCTGAAGGATGGTAAAGTAAACTGGGATATCATGAAACCTTCCGGCACAGCTGATACCAGCGCGGCTCCATCCGCTTTCAAGGTGAAATTGAACAAGGTCCGGATCAACAACGGGAATTTTATATATGATGATGCCCAAACCCCGATGTATTTTGCCCTGAACGGACTTGACGGCGGTCTGAGCGGTGATATGACAGCCGAACTTACTTCGTTAAAGATTAACGCAGCAGCCAGAGAGATGATTGCTGATTACGATGGTGTCCGTTATATGGGTAAAACAAGGATTAGCCTGAATACCCTGCTGGATGCCGATCTGAAAAACTGGAAATTTACTTTCAAAGGAGCTGCTTTCAGCCTGAATGACCTGCATTTTCTTGCCGATGGTTTCTTCGCTATGCCCAGGGACGGTTACGATATGGATATCAGATTTGCCGCTAAGGAAAATACCTTCAAATCATTCCTTTCCCTGATTCCGGCTATGTACGCGAAAGATTTTGCTTCAGTTAAAACGGATGGTACGATGGCATTTGACGGTTTCGTGAAAGGGAAATATACCGATTTGCTCATCCCGTCATTTGGTCTCAACCTTAAAATTGTCAACGCGATGTTCAGTTATCCCGGCCTGCCCGGCAACGTCACCAATATTAATGTGCTGGCAGCGATTACAAACCCTGACGGGGTAACCGACCATACGGTTGTGGATGTTTCAAAACTGCAGCTGCAGCTCATGCAAAACCCGGTGGACGCAACCTTTACGTTAAAGACACCTGTTTCCGATCCGGAAATCAACGGGATGCTGAAAGGAACGCTGAACCTGTCGGATGTATCGAAAGTTTACCCGCTGGGTGACAAGACGGCTCTTTCAGGACTGATAAAAGCAGATGTAACTCTGAATGGTAAAATGTCGTCCATCGAAAAAGGGCTGTACGAGCAATTCAAGGCTGCCGGTTACGCAACCGTTGAAAAGATGGCCTATTCATCACCCGCTTTGCCGCAGGCGGTTCAGATGAGCTATGCGAGGCTTGATTTCAGCCCGGCATTCCTCAGCCTTTCAGGACTGGCTATGACTATCGGAAAGAACGATCTCGCTGCCAACGGCCGGATTGAAAATTGGCTTCCCTATTTTCTTAAGAAAAATGCCATCCTGATGGGGTCGCTAACCACGACTTCAATGCTCATGGACCTGAACAGCCTGATTACCGGTACACCGTCAACTACAACCACGGAACCCGCCAAACTCACGATAGTTGAAATTCCCGGTAATATTGATTTTACCCTGAATTCGAAGTTTAATAAACTGATTTACGACACCTATGATATGCAGAATGCCGGCGGTACCATCCGGGTGAAAGACAAAACCCTGTTCCTTGACGGACTGAATATGAATATGCTGGGTGGCTCCATGGCCCTGACCGGGACCTACAGCACAGTTGATCCTGCTAAACCCAAGGTGGACATTAACATGGCAATAAAGGAAGTGGATGTGCAACAGGCTTTCAAGACCTTTAACACGGTAAAATCCTTTGCGCCGGTAGCCGAAAAGCTTACCGGGAAGATCACCACCAACCTGAAATTCAACGGGAATCTCACCAAGGAAATGATGCCCGACCTGGTTTCCTTAAGCGGGGCCGGTCTGGTACTTTCGAACATGCTGTCCATGGAAAATGTGAATACATTTAACCAGATAGCCGATGTGCTCAAGATTGAAAAGCTCAGGAAACCCTCCATTGAAAAGCTTAATCTTTCATTTGACCTGGTGGACGGCAAAGCTACCATAAAACCCATGGACTTCAAGCTGGCTTCCTATAAATCGAATTTTTCGGGAACTATTGGGCTGGATAAAGCGATTAATTTCATCCTTCATATTGACATTCCCCGGGCTGAATTCGAGGGGAAAGCCAATGGGGTGCTCAGCGGGTTGGTTTCGGATGCTTCCAAAAAAGGGCTGAATCTGAACCTGGGCGATATGGTACCTGTTACACTACTAATAGGTGGAACAATTACCAATCCTACTGTTAAGGCGGGGATCAAACAGGCCATGGCCGGGGTGGTTGAGGACCTGAAACAGCAGGCCGTAGCCCAGGTGCAGCAGAAAAAGGAAGAAGTGATTGCCAAAGCTAAAGTGGAAGCCAGCAAACTGATAGAACAGGCCGACGCACAGGCTGCAAAAATACTGCAACTTGCTCAACAGCAAAGTAACCAGGTAATGAAAGCAGCAAGGTTAGCCGCCGACAATATGCGCGTGCAGGGCGACAGTACCGCAAACAAACTGATGGCCCAGGGTAAAAAGAACGGGATGATTGCCGAAATGGCCTCGAAGAAAGGTGCCGAGAAAGTGAAAAAGGAAGCTGACCTTAAGGCCAACAAACTCATTGAAGAAGGCCAGCAGAAATCGGATGCCATCATGAATAAAGCCAGGGCCGAAGCTGAACAACTGAAACAACAGGCGAGAAGCCAGGTGAAGTAGATGAGTGGATCATGAGGTAAGTATGAGCTGTAATCCTCAAATGATTGGTTGATAGTGGATTTGAATCGGGCTTTGGATTAATTCCTAGCAGGATTTCTGTGTAAAGAAACCAAACCAGATAAACCTCTAATAAAAGTTGTTAATCATCTCTTTTTTCTGATTGTCAATAGTACGGCTCTATTGTCTGTATATTTTTCAGGAACACAATAGCACTTATAGCCATCAGAATTTATTTCAACAATTTTAACCTTTATTGTTAATAAACTTGCTTCTTCAGGAATCAATAAATATTCGCAGATGTTTGTCCATTTGACTGAGTACTTTTGTTTTCTTCTTGTACTCTTGTCGGTCTCTATTTGTTTATCTCCTTTTCTTTCGATTAGTTCTTTGTCTGTTTCAAAGTTTCCGTTATGAATTGAAGTTCATTCTGGATTATTTTGTATCAAAATGTTATCATATTTTTCATTTGACCGTGATTCTAACCCATTTAGTTTTGAATTTATTATCGAATAACTGTATGTCAAAATAAATATGGAGATGAGAATTGAAGTCGTTATTGCGAAAGAAAACGTGAATTTCTGACGATATTTCCGTTGTCTAAATTGGATCAGTGATAATAAAGCTCCTATTCCAGCTCCAGATAATATCAGACCTCCTGACCCGGTGACAAATTAAAATGTCGCTATCTTGAAGACAAGTGTCAAATCAGAGCCAGGGAAAACGGTTTCGGTATCATTTAGAAGTCCACATATTTTCTCGATGGCGAGATTATCTCTTGGGGTGGCAAGGCTGTACAAAATTATTGTCAACGTGTTTTTCTTATAGTCAGGCATGATATCAGCTTTAGACAAGAGAATACTTTTGACCAAAGCCCTTATTTCATTGGTTTTCTTCTTGTATTCTGTTGCCAGCATATTCGCAAAGGCAGTTTCCGCTCTGTAGCAAATCATTTTTATTATGTTTTGCAGGTGTTTGCTTTCTGTTTTTAGTTTGTTATATCGCAATGCTTCCGGCATTTGGCCAACAGTGATTTTATAGGGTTGTTGTTTCCTTTTCTCAAGCAGAGCCTGCTCTTGGTTTTTTAGTGATTGTATTTCTTCTGATAATTTCAGTTGGGGCACCATGTACTTTCTGGTTTGATCAAGCCCGGTGTTTGTGTTTTCTTCTTTTAAAGCAAAAAGAGCTGCTTGTCTGCGGGATATTTTTTCTCTGTTTTTTTTCAGTTTATAATTGATATTATTGTACTCCGGGTTAACTACCAGAATAGATTTATCTAATTCATCAACACCGTATTGTGTTATACGATCCAAGTCGTATTCCTGTCTCATATACCGAAAGAAGTTTTCTTGAGACCAGCGGGCAAACATGTAAAGGGCAATCAAAACCGTTGACAAAACAGGATTCGTGGTTATAATACTGGTTTGATGTCCATCATCGGAGCGTTTACGGATTTCGCGTAATTTGACACCATTTAATGTTACTCTCTTTTCACACAGAGGCATCACCACAGTGCCCCATTCGGTTTCTACTGGTTGTTCTACAAAATCTGCTTCTTCCCAGAGATCTTTTACGTTTTTACGATAGGTTATAACAGCAACCCGGTGCTGGTCCCAGAGGAATTGAAAAAAAGCAGGGCTGTAGGCCTCCCGGTCAAAAACCAAGGTATACTTGGGCCCCATTTGATCCCTGTTGCTTGAACACTCTCTTATATAGGGCATTTCATTGAGGGAAGGTACCATCTGTTCCTCTATGACCTGTTGGAGTTTTTCATTTACTTGTCCGGTAATGAAAAAATATGGAAGGCCATCCATGTTGTTGACCCAAAATTCCATCATGCCAGGAAGACAAAGACGCTGCCGGCTCACATGTTTTTTCCCAAGGTTAGCCAGATGTCCATGATAAACCTGAACGTGGCCATCAATGTAATAAAGGGCCGGTTCTTCTGCGGCAATCCAATCTTGTGCAAGATAAGCATTCCATTCTCCGGCTTTTTCCTGCCCGGTCAACTCTTTAAATATGGCACGAAGGCATTTTGCTTCCGGCACACGATCCAATCCCAAAAGTTTGCCAAGTTCCCCCGGACTATGGTGCTTTAACTGTTCAGGGGTCTTTATCCGGCACAGATACATAAAGGATACCATCATGATTATGATGTCATAATCATAATATCCCATTGAACGCTCAGCGTAATAAGTATTGTAGCTTAATAAACCGTTGGCGAGTAAAAATGGAACCATGCACAACACGCCTCCAAATGGAACGCTTTGACAAGCTTCAAAATGAACCACACCGGAAAGCTCCATTCCCAATGAAGCCTGGTAACGTTCATCTATGCGTGTAGCTCCGACCCCGATGATGTCGGATACAAGAGAATCGGTAATATTCCTTTCACGGGGAGTGGTGGCAATGGGGTCAGCATGACCCTGCTCTACTTTTTTTTAATAAGGTTCCCATTGCCCAAGTGATAGCGGATCGCACTTTCACTCAGTCCCAATGTTTTTGCTATGTGTAATTGACTATCCCCTTTATCCAGCATGGATTGTGCCTGCTCTTTTATGGGAGATGTAAACTTGTGGCATTGGCCCCGGGTTTCCTCACGATTGAAAAAATAGCCCATCCCGTGTTCTCGTAAAGCAATGGCATATCGCTGAACATTACGAACATTAACCCCAATAGCATTCCCCAACTCGGTCGCATTACAGAGCCCGTTTACTACAAGGTTAGCCAAAATATACCGATAACTATTGCGTTCTTCCTTGGAATGGCAAAATACCGGTGAGCCATTATGCAGGTAGTAAACAAAGCCGTCTTTATTGTATATCCCAATAGAAGCATTTACAAGTTTTGTGGTCTCAGGAAAAATAGGTAATTGATGCTGCATAACCTGGTTTTGTGCAAATATCCGACATTTTTGTTTGCACAAGTAAGCGCGCAACCAACTGATTTATAAAGACCGGGTCAGGAGGTCTGA
>JANXXZ010000192.1 GCA_025350385.1 Bacteroidales bacterium | reverse complement strand
CACATTCATACTGCTCATAGTGAGGATAGCATCAGATAAGACACCGCCTCTTATCATTTCAGGATATGCCTGGTAGTAAATAAAACCTGGTCTGCGGAAATGGAGCCTGTATGGGGTTCGTCCACCATCACTGATAAGATAGAATCCAAGTTCTCCGTTCCCGCCTTCCACGGCATGATATACTTCACCGACAGGTGGATTAATTTCTCCCATCACGATTTTGAAATGCCAGATGAGCGATTCCATTTTGCTGTACACATCCTCTTTAGGTGGAAGGTATACCTCTGGTACATCGGCATGAAACGGTCCTGCGGGAAGGTTTTCGAGGGCATCCTTAACGAGCCTGAGACTTTGCCAGAGTTCTTCCTGCCTTACGCAGAAGCGGTCGTAGGTGTCGCCCTGGGTTCCCACGGGAATGGTGAATTCAAAATCATTGTATGAACTGTAAGGATCAGCGACCCTCACATCATAATCAACACCTGCGGCCCGGAGGTTTGGGCCTGTAAAACCGTAGTTCAATGCTCTTTCGGCGGTTATTGGTCCAACCCCGATTGTGCGGTCCATAAAGATACGGTTACGTTTCAGCAGTTTCTCAAATTCCCTGAGTACTTTTGGAAGCCGTTCAACCAGTTCCCTGATTTTTCGTATAGCTGTGGGTGTAAAATCTCTTTCAAAACCACCGATACGGCCCATATTGGTTGTAAGCCGGGCTCCGGAGACTTCTTCATAAATCTCATAGATATTTTCCCGTTCCTGGAAAACATAGATAAAACCGGTCAAAGCGCCACTGTCGACGCCAATTACTGAGTTGCAGATGAGATGATCCGTGATACGGGCCAGTTCCATGAGGATAATACGCATATAATCAACCCGCTTCGGCATTTGGATGCCAAAGAGTCTTTCAACAGTCATCATCCAGCCCAGGTTATTGATAGGGGAGGAGCAGTAATTCAGCCGGTCGGTAAGGGTAGTTATCTGGTAATAAGGGCGGTGCTCGGCCAGCTTTTCGAAAGCCCGGTGAATATAACCAATGGTTTGTTCAGCATCCACTATTTTTTCACCGTCCATCTTGAGGACATTCTGAAAAATACCGTGCGTTGCCGGATGGGTCGGACCCAGGTTCAGCGTGCTGTAGTTGGGTGTTTCAGAAGTAACTGGGGGTAGTGGCTGAGGATGATTCATGGTTTCATCTTTCATCATCATGCCTCCCTTCCAAAAAAACGGTCATCCTTATCTTCCCGGGTAGGATCTTCAAGCGGGTATTCCTTTCTCAATGGGAAATAATCAAGGTATTCCACATTGAGAATGCGGATCAGGTTCGGGTGTCCGGTGAAAACGATCCCGTAGAAATCGAAGGTCTCGCGCTCCATCCAGTTGGCCGCAGAAAACAGGTCGGTTACTGTGACTACTTCCGGATTTTCGGCTGGCAAAAATGTTTTGAGCCTCAACCGGGTTTGTTCCCGCATATTATGCATCTGATACACCACGCCAAATGGCAAAGGCTCATCGGGATAATGAACACCGCATAAATCGGTAAGAAATTCGAACTTCAATCCCGGTGATTCTTTCAGAAACCGGAGTGTATCATGGATGGATTCAGATGTTACGGTCATTGTAAGCATACCATGCAATATCTCCGTTTTCAGCAGTTGATTGCCTGACTTCTCCCTGACCGCATTTATAATACTTTGATTTTCAATCATCTGATTTGCAGTTAAACTGTATTATGTCAAGCCTGATTTTTTACAGGTATCCCTGGAAATTACCTGAATTACCACAGTTTTACATTTTTCAATTTTCAATTTTCAATTTGATTTTTACTTCTCCTTACCGTATTCCATAACCTGCCAGAAGTTCCCGGTATTCAGGTGAGTATCTTCTTCGCAAGGGTTCATTGGCAACAAGGTCTTGTATTCGCATAAATCCGTCAATGATCTGCTCGGGTCGGGGAGGGCAGCCGGGAACATATACATCTACCGGAACGATCCTGTCAATTCCCTGGAGCACACTGTAGGTGTCGAAAATGCCTCCGCTTGCGGCGCAGGCACCAACGGCAATTACCCAACGAGGCTCGGCCATCTGTTCATAAACCTGGTGAACAATTGGAGCCATTTTCTTGGCAATGGTTCCCATGACCATCAGCAGATCGGCCTGCCGGGGAGAAAAGCTGAGTCTTTCGGAACCGAAACGGGCCAGGTCGTAATGTGCGCCCATGGTTGCCATGAATTCGATGCCGCAGCAGGAAGTGGCAAAAGGTAATGGCCAGATGGAATTACTCCTTGCCAGGCCGATCACTTTATCGAACCTGGTGGCGAACATGCCCGGTGAGGCATAGCCTTCCGGCGGATCGACTTTATTATATTGAGGTTTATCAGTCATGGTTTGGTTTTTCAAGAATCTGCCTATTCCCATTCAAAGGCCTTTTTGCGCATGATGTAATAGAAGCCGGCGAGGAAAACACCTAGGAAAATAAGCATTCCATAGAAATCGTTCCAGGTGCCATTCTTAAAATCCACAGCAAAAGGATAGAAGAATATCACTTCCACATCAAAGAGAACAAACAATATCGCGATCAGAAAGTACTTGACCGAAAACGGAAACCTTGCATTCCCCTTGATTTCAATGCCACATTCAAAATTCTCACCCTTGTGCAGGGTCCGGATTTTCTTACGTTTACCACCGATGAAACTCGACAAAGTGAGGGTAACCACTACGAAACCGAGCGCTACGATGGTCTGGATCAGAACTGGCAGGTAATCTTCAGGTAATTGGAGAGCATCCATTGAGGAAAGGTATTTAAATTGTAGCAAAACAGGAAAAATCAAACAACAAGTTGTCATTAGTGCAGTATGCATCTTTTTAACAGAAATGACCGGCTACAGCATCATACCATGCACGTTCAATCTGTTAATCAATAAACAACTGCTTTAGAATTATAAAAAACAGTTCAAACCGCCAATTGTTCGCTAAACAATAATACAAAATTTTACAATTTCATAACAGTATGATCGTACATTGTTTTCAAGGCCGGCTGGTTTTATGCGGTAAGATAAGGATTTCCCGGTTTTAGAAGTGTTTTATTTTTATAAATAACGATTTAGGTTTGTTTATCCGTGAAAAAAATATGATGATAGGATGATTTAGCATTTCGGAAGTATCAGGAGTCGGAATTCACTTCAAATCCTTGATCCGGCAATCGGGCCTATAATTAGCCATTCGCGCACTTAGTGTTATATTCATAAAAAATGCTTGTGAAATGGAAATTTGTCATTGAAATAAGTTCTAACTTCGCCCTGTTAATCAATTCACATACCTCAATCAAATCAGGTAGGTCAATTGTTTATAAATTGCAACAGATTTAACTGTTAACAAACCGATATATGACCAGCATTGAATGGAGTACCCTACCTTTTGGTTATCTTAAAACCAATTATAACGTAAGAGCTTATTACCGTGAAGGCGAATGGAGTAAGCTGGAAATTTCCGATTCGGAGTATATTCCGTTACACATGGCAGCAACCGCACTACATTACGGACAGGAAGCATTTGAAGGCCTGAAGGCATACATGGGTAAAGATGGCAAGATTCGTCTTTTTCGTTGGGAAGATAATGCCAGGCGCATGCAGGATTCAGCCAATGGGGTTCTGATGGCCGTTCCTCCAACTGAACTTTTCAAGGAAGCTATCATGACTGCAGTTAAACTGAATAAAGAATTTGTTCCGCCGCACGGAACTGGAGCTTCTTTATATATCAGGCCTCTGCTTATAGGTAGCGGACCACGTGTTGGTGTTAAACCTGCTGATGAATATATGTTATTGGTGTTTGTTTCTCCGGTTGGTCCCTATTTCAAGGAAGGATTTAATCCGGTTAGCATCCTGATTGCACATGATTCGGACCGTGCAGCTCCCCTGGGAACCGGTAAATATAAAGTTGGCGGAAATTACGCCGCCAGTCTTGCAGCCGGGGAACGCGCTCACCGCGAAGGTTTTGCTTCAGCATTGTTTCTCGATGCCCGTGAAAAAAAGTATATCGATGAAGCAGGTCCTGCCAATTTCTTCGGGATCAAAGGCAATACTTATGTTACCCCTCTTTCCGATTCGATCCTTCCTTCCATAACAAACAAGAGCCTGATGACCCTGGCTGAAGATATGGGCTTAAAAGTTGAACGCCGGAAAGTTCCGATAGAAGAACTTTCTGAATTTGATGAGGTAGGGGCCTGTGGCACTGCCGCGGTTATTTCTCCCATCCGCCGCATTGTCGATCCTGATACCCATCAGGAATTCCTTTATTGCAAAAATGGAAAAGCAGGAGATGTTTCAACCAAACTTTATAACCAATTAATTGGTATTCAATATGGCGATGTGGCTGATAACTATGGTTGGATCACTTTCGTTGAATAAGTAATACAGAAAAAAATTAGACAATCTCAAAGCAGATGATTAGGTGCTATTTCCCTTTGTGATCCTTGTGTGCACTTAGTGATTTGTGGTTCAATAATTTGACTTAATCACAAGGACCACTCGGGATTGCACGAAGGCACACAAAGGACTTTAGAGATAGACCCTCTGTTTATTTACAAAAGTCAAGTATTGTTACCGAAGCATTGAAAGAGCTTCATCCAGGTAAAGAAATACATCATCGGGAACCTTCCCTGAATAAGTGCTGCTTCTTTTTGAACCAAGCCTGACCACAACTGCTTTTTTTTCGGGAATAATGAAAATATACTGCCCCAGGATTCCCCGGGCATAATTAATCTTCATTCCTTTATAGTTGAGCATCCAGAACTGGTAACCATACCAGGAACAGTTTTGTCCGTGTTCGTCTTTCAGCCAGGAGGCGGGAGAAGTAGCCTGGCGGATATACTCTTTTGAAACCAGTTGCCGGCCGGCGAACTGCCCACTATCCAGAACCATCTGCCCGATCCGGGCAAAATCGCGGGCATTACTGTTGAAACAACAATAAGCTTTTTCATTACCGTTTTCCTTATCCAGGCTCCATAGCGCGGCATGCTCTGCGCCCAGCGGTTGCCATAATTTCTCTGAGGCATAATCGGCAAGGTGCTTGCCTGAGGCCTTCTCAACAATCATACTCAATAGCTGGGAGTCACCGCTCTTATACCGGTGAATTCTTCCGGGCGCCTCAATCGGTTTAAGTGTAGTAATCAGCTCCGGGAGGTTGTTGCCATAATAGGCTTTGGTGGTCTTGGAAAAGGCGCTGTTATAACTTTCGTCCCAGTTGAGGCCAGAGCTCATGCAGAGCACATCCTTAACAGTGATCTTTTGGTATGCATCCCCTTTAAATTCCGGAATAAAATCGGTTACCGGCTGATCTACACTTTTAATTTTTCCTTCATCTATAAGACACCCTATGAGCAGGGAAACGATGCTCTTGGCCACCGAAAAGGAATTGCTGTAGGATGAATCGGAATAGCCATCCCAGTATTCCTCGTGAAGAAGGCTGTCATTTTGAACAACAAGAAAGGCTACAGTTTCTAGTCCTTTTATTTTCAAAAGTGAGGTTTCACTTAGCTTTTGCCGGTTGAAATCCTTACGGAAGGCCCAAAGTACAGGTTTAGCAGTATTTACCTTCCTGTTAGAGAAAATGGTATAATCATCAATCCCGGGTTGCTCATAGATTAAAGCCCTGCTCAGATAATAAGGCATTATTGCCCATACGGAAAACAGGATAACCCCCACTGCCAAAAAAATTCTGAGGATGATTTTCTTCATAGGTATGCTGTAAATATAATTCTCAATTTCATGAGTTAGGTCTATACTTTCATCTAAGGAGACTTAATGGCTTACCTGAGATCCTCAGAATAACCAACAAAAGGCAAACAAGTTCAAAATTGATATCCGAGCAACAGAAACAAGGAAGTTAATTGTGACCCTGGATTATTCGCCCCATTGATACTTTCCAGCTTTCTTAACCCATAATGATACCTGGCTTCTACCGAATATTTTCTGTACTTAATGCCAATACCTATCGGAACACCTAAGGATAATCTGGTTAACCCTCTCCACATGATAGGACCTGAAGAATCACCATGAAACGATGATTTTTCGTATTTGTAATTTGTCTCCGAAAATCCATACCCTGTGGAAATACCTGCATTAATGAAGCACGTTGCATTTTTAACCGGATACTTGTAGCGAAACATATTGTTCATCTGTAGGTAATGCAATCCGAGCTTTGTCTGAACGTTACGTTCAGATGAATTATAGGAAGCTTCAGTTTTATAGGAAATATAATGAAGTTCATTGCTGATTGATATACGTCCAAAGTGACGCGGGAATATCCAGTTATAAAATACTCCTAATGAAATGTTATATGAGGTTGGGTAATCAGCATCCTGCAGGTAAGCCGGGGCATCACTAAACTTAAGTTTTGTCATTGAAACTCCTGCAAAGGCACCAATTTCAAATGGCTTTGAATAAGCTTTATCCTGGAAATCGATTTTTCCCCCTGTGCAGGTATAGTATGCCTGAAATAGTTTGACCAGGTATTTCCTTTCGTATTTTACATTTGTCAATTTACCCTGAATGAATTTACAATCTTGCAGATAGTTCATCAATTGCCCTATATAGCGTTTGTCTTCAATTAAAACCAACCCGCCTGTTTCGTCTCTTTTCAGATAGCGCTTACAACTGAGTAGAATAAATATTGATCCGTTTCTGATAAAGAAATGTTCCTTTCCATTCGCATCCATGAGGTAATGAAGACTTTTGTCTCCTCTAACCAGGTTCATAAGAAAGACTGTATCAGTAACAAAATTGAACTTTGATCCTTCGGTCAGTTTATCAATTTTAAACGGGCTGTCATCAATGGTCACAATCGCTGTTTTGTAGAACTCGTTACTAACGGAGAACATATTCAGATCTGCTGGGGAATAGGAAGTTGCTGTTCCATTCAGGGAGCTGCTGAACTCTATTTTGTCAGGGTTTTTTTTTTCCAGTTCCGGTAATCGATATAGCCTTTCATCGTGTCATTGGCAGCTGTGACGATGTAGCCTGGTAGGTAGTTTTTCTGGCCATAAGATGCAATAACCAGAATTAAAGCGGTGAGCAGAGTTGAATACTTTTTAGCTGGTGAATTCATACAAGTTAATTTTAAATTAGTGTAGGGATTAGCATTTCTCAGTGATTATTGAATTACTTATTCTCTCCGGAATGGAGGTAATGTCTGCTCAGGGCTTGCAGCATACCGGTCAGATATGATATTCCAAAAGAAGGAAAACAGAGTTTGAGTTCAGGATGTTATATTTTTAATCTGCCAGGCCCCTGATTTCAAAAGAATACCTTTTATAGGCAACTCCAAAACCTAAAGGAAAACCAACATTTACTTGGTTAATCAACGAGGCACACGAAGTTCTGTGCTTCAGATTTGCCGGCTTTTTTACTTCTTCATACGATTCATAAATCATAAAACCGGTAGATATTCCTGCATTCAAAAACAGCTGTAAGTTTTTGTCGGGAAATGAAACGTGACCCATATTGTTCATGCGGATGTAATGGATAATATTCCCAGTATAGCCTTCATTATAACCCCGGCTAAAGCTGTAAGCTGATTTTGTTTTAAATGAATTATATAGGAGTTCATTACGCATTGAGAATCTGTTTGAATGTTTTTGAAATTTCCAGGTAAGGCTTAACCCGCCGGATATTCTTTTCGAGACCGGGAATTCACTGTAATAGTCAGCTTTTGTTAATGAAAGTCCAATGATTGCTCCATATTCAAAGGGCCTGATCTTATCTTTATGGAGGGAAACCAATTTATTTTTTGAACAGGAATAGTAATAACTGAATAAACTAAGAAGGCTGTTTTTGTCATATCTCACTTCCTGAATCTTGTGCAGGATATCCGGGCAGTCGCCCAGGTAAATCCTCAGTTGTCCCAAATATCGTTTGTCTTCTGTCAGATCCTTGATTCCCTGGTCATTAAGTTTCAGGTACCGCTTATAAATCAATAATTTGAAGCTTGAATCAATGGTGATAAAAAAATGCTCCTTGCTATTCTTATCCTGATAAAGATAAAGATTCTTATCGCCTTTAATAAGGCTAAGCAGGAATACTGTATCTGTAACAAAGTTGTACTTTAGATCTGTTAGCTCGCCGATCTTGTATGGACTATCATCCATCGTAACAATACCGGATTCATAAATATCATTCGCAACCGCGAAGGCTTTGAGTTGCCCTGGCAGATACACTTTTTCAATGCCCTCAGTTGATTGTCTGAATATAACAGCGTCCGGGTTTTTAACCCAGTTATGGGATTTAATATAACCTTTCACTGTGTCATTCGCAGCAGTGACTATATAACCGGCCTGGAAGTTTTTCTGGCTGAACACGGACAGAACTAGTATGAGATTCACGGAAAGGAGAAATGATCTCCGGGAACATAAATTCATAACAAGAAAATAAACAACAAAACAATTATATCAAACCTTTTTCCATCAGAAGCAGTTCCATTTCCTGCTGCATATTCTGAGCTTCAATTCTTGATTTTATTGCAAAATCATTATCGGAGGAGGCAAATATAATGCTTCTTGACGCATTCACCAGAATTCCACATTTATTATTCATTCCATATGATGCAACCTCCCTGAGGCTGCCACCCTGCGAACCCACACCGGGCACCAGCAGGAAATGATCCGGCACAATTTTACGGACTTCGGCGAGCATTTCGGCGCGCGTTGCTCCAACCACATACATAATATTATCAGCGTTGCCCCATTTTTGAGAAACGTAAAGAACACGTTCAAACAGGCGGGAAGAGTCGGTTCCTTCAATCAATTGGAAATCATCCGCTCCTTTGTTAGATGTAAGTGCAAGGATGATGGCCCATTTGCCAGGAAAATCCAGGAAAGGTTTTACTGAGTCTTCGCCCATGTATGGTGCGACCGTAACAGCATCGAAACTGAATCCTGAAACTGCTTCATCGAAAACGGCTTTGGCATATTGGGCGGAAGTATTCCCAATATCGCCCCGTTTGGCATCAGCTATAGTAAAAACCTGGTTCCCGTATGATTTGAGCAGATTAACAGTCTTTGCAAGACTTTCAACCCCCTTTATCCCTCGGCTTTCGTAAAAGGCAAGATTGGGTTTATAGGCCACCGCAAAGTCGATGGTAGCTTCAATGATCTGTTTGTTGAATTCAAAAACCGGGTCATCCGAATCAAGCAGGTGCGATGGAATCTTCTTTATATCGCTGTCAAGGCCAACACAAAGGAATGATTTTTTCTGGCAGATAAGGTCGAAAAGCTGCTGGCGGTTCATGGAATTTCGGATTTCGGATTTCGGATATTGAAATTCACAATTTGCAATTTTCAATTTGCAATTTGCTTTCTACATTTATCTTTTGTCTTTTTACTTTTTTCTTTTGTCTTTTTTCTTTCCTTACTCCGCAGCCGCTTTCAGCCTTTCAGCATTTTCGGCCAGTTGCAGCGCTTCAATCATATCCTGTATATTGCCGTCCATGAAAATGGCAAGATTGTATACGGTCATATTGATGCGATGGTCGGTAACACGGCTCTGGGGATAATTGTAGGTGCGGACTTTGGCCGAGCGGTCACCTGACGAAACCATAGTCTTCCGTTTCTTAGATATTTCGTCGAGGTATTTCTGGTATTCCATCTCGAAAATGCGGGTGCGAAGCACGGTCATGGCTTTTTCGAAATTCTTCATCTGCGATTTCTCATCCTGGATGGCTACAACAATTCCTGTAGGAACATGGGTCAGCCTTACAGCAGAGTATGTGGTATTTACACTCTGCCCACCGGGACCTGAAGAACAATAGGTGTCTTTACGGATATCAGAAGGTTTGATATCGACGTCAAATTCTTCGGCTTCGGGAAGAACGGCTACCGTGGCAGCAGAAGTATGAACCCGTCCCTGGGTTTCGGTTGCAGGTACGCGCTGAACGCGGTGAACGCCCGATTCATATTTCAGAATGCCATATACGCCTTCGCCTATTACTTCCAGGATAATTTCCTTATACCCGCCCATGGTACCTTCGGCCATGCTAATCAGTTCCATTTTCCATCCCTTGGTTTCGCAATAGCGGGCATACATGCGGTATAAATCACCTGCAAAAAGGCTGGCTTCATCGCCACCGGTGCCGGCACGGATTTCGAGCACGGCATTCTTGCCATCCTGCGGATCAGCTGGAATGAGCATCAGGCGGATATCTTCTTCAAGGACATCCTTTTGAGCTACCATACTCTCGAGTTCTTCCCTGGCAAATGACCTCATCTCCTCATCCTTTTCCTCGTTGAGCATGGTGCGCGCGGATTCCATATTTTCGAGCAGCGACTTATATTGTTTATAGGCGACTTCAACAGGCTGAAGTTCCTTGTAATCCTTG
>JANXXZ010000136.1 GCA_025350385.1 Bacteroidales bacterium | reverse complement strand
GAAAAGTCTGTAAACATCTTTTTCGTGCCTGTTAATAACATTGATACTTTGTTCCAGTTCCTGACCACTCAGGTTTTCATCGAGGGCAATATTCTTCAGGTAAAGATGCATTGCGTTTATATCAACATTTATGTCGCGGCTTGCCATTGAAACCTGCAGGGGATGATTGTACATATCTTGCGTATTTTGCCATAAGCGGATGGACTGCTGGTAAGAAATTGCTCCTAATAGCAAGATAAACATCAGGATTACACTGAATCCCAGGCTAAGCCGGGCTCCTATGGACAGGTCTCGTATTTTCATTATTAATGTTGATTTGTCGTGATTAAAAATTTAGTGCGAAAGTTAGCCGGGTACCAAGTACCCTGTTCACTGGAACAAGTACCCTGTACCCAAGTACCCTGTACCCAAGGACCCTGTAAGATGCAACAGTATTCAGTTCCATTTTTTATCGCCATCAGCCTGGTACCTGAGTACTTTTGTACCTGGGTACCTGGGTACTTTGGTACTTTGGTACTTTGGCACCTGGGTACTTTGGTACTTTGGTACTTTGGCACCTGGGTACCTTGGCACCTGGGTACTTTGGTACCTGGGTACCTTGGCACTTTGGTACTTTGGTACCTGGGTACTTTTGTAATTTACCACTTTGGTACCTGAATTCATAGCCCCACTTCCCATCTGTCGCCTCCCATCAACTCTTCACAAAGAGCGGCGCCGGTGTCATATATTGCCTGAAACCCCTCGCAGCATTCACAATACCAACCTCGGCCTCGCCTGTTGCCAGGAAACCGCCTTCGGAAATTGTACGGAAAAACTTCGCTAAGATAGTCATCTGAAATTCAGGTTTGTAATAAAACAATACATTACTGCACATCACCAGGTCGAAATCGCCGAAAATACTCGACGGAGGAGAAGATGATTCCCCGTCGAGAAGATCGAAATCCGAAAATTCAACCTGCTTTTTTATGCGGTCCTTAATTGCATAGACGTCGCCTGTTTTCAAAAAATAGTCCTGCACATATTCAAAAGGGATATTCTTTATCGCCTCATAATCGTAAATTCCCCTCCTGGCTGCTTCCAGTTCCGGGGCTGAATTATCGGTGCCAAAAACATGATACCTCATGGAACCGGGCGACTTGTTCACCAGGTTATCAAGGAGAATAGCCAGGGTGTAAGCTTCCTGCCCCGCAGCACATCCCGCCGACCAGATCCTGATTTCCGGGTCATGATTTTTTACTTTCCATCCTATGATTTTTGGCAGCACAAACTGGTGCAACATTGAAAAGGTAAGCGGGTTGCGGAAAAAAGCACTGTAGGAGTTGGAAAAAGCCTTTTTTAAAAACAAAGCTTCATTCGGATCAGTTTCTAATTTGAGCTGGTAAGCTGACGAAGTATCTGGATAATTTGATTGCAACCGGCTTTCGAGTGTATTTTCGATGAACGTTTCGGAAAATATGGAAATATCCAGGGCGTATTTCTCAGCCATCAGTCGGACAATGCTTTCAGAGGTTTTTTTCATGTTAATAATCAGTGTTTTAGAAGGGACGTGTGACGTGGGGCGAGGGGCGAGGGGCGAGGGGCGAGGGGATGACATCTTCCCTCCTACTCCCTTCTACTTAATCCATACTCCTTACTCTCAATTCTGAACAACGCTGTGAATTGGTTCCCGCAAAGTTACGCAGAGTTTTAACACAGCGTTTCGCATTGGTTACGGTAATGAACTCTATCACTCCCGCTAATCCCCACTTTTGTCTTCTTATTTTTATCTTTTGTCTTTCAACTCCATAAGCCACTAGCGACTAGCCACTCATCCCTGGTCACTGGTCACTCCTCATTTTGTCTTTTGTCTTTCAACTCCACCATTAACCGATAACCATTAACTCCCCTTCCCCGTTTCCCACTCAAACCTGTCCGGCCGGTAACGCAAAATAGAATGTCGCTCCTTCCGAAACTTTCCCTTCGGCCCATATCCTACCGTTCATCCGTAGCACGATGCGCTTTACTATGGCGAGCCCCACACCGTTTCCGTCAAAGTCCTTGGCAGATGGCAAGCGCTTGAAAACCGCGAACAAATTGTTTGCATGGATCATATCAAAGCCTTCCCCGTTATCTTTCACAAAAAATATATTTTCCGAACCTTCGGTCCTGCATCCGACCTCCACGGTCCGGATTGGTTTCCGAGAAGAGAACTTGATCGCGTTCCTGATCAGGTTCAGCCACAACTGCCGCATCATCGCAGGATCGCCGAAAGCTTCGGGAATGTTTTGCAGCAGGAACTCTGTTTTTCGATATTCCGGTTCAGTAACAAGTTCCCTGAAAACGGAACCGGCCATTTCGTGCATATCAATGGCCGTAAATTCAATTTCCTGCCGGCCAACGCGCGAGAAGGAAAGCAAATCGTCGATAAGATGTCCCATCCTGTTTGCGTTGTCAATAATGATATGAAGCATCCGTTTTGCTTCTTCATCGAGTACCGCCGAATAATCTTCGAGCAGGATATTGGCAAAGCCATCCATTGCCCTGAGCGGGGTACGCAGGTCGTGGGAAGCGGAATAGCTGAAGGCTTCCAGTTCCTTATTGGCAATTTCGAGCTTAATCGTACGTTCCACTACTCTTTCTTCAAGTTCATCGTGAAGCTTTTTGATTTCGCCTTCCGCGTTTTTTCGTTTGGTGATATCGGTAAACGTACAAACGACTTTCTGCACCTTCCCGTTGATATCTGTCTGGGGCTCAGCATCAACCAACAACCAGTTATAAGTCCCTTTTATGGGATGATAAACGCCCATGATTACATCGCGAACCGGGCAACCACTTGCAATTGCCAGGGGCACAGGATGTGCGTCACCCGGAAAAGGAGAACCGTCTTCGTGGATCACATTCCATCCCGGGTCGAAGGAGGTTTTCCCCAGCAACTGGTCCTCGCTGAGACCAAGCAAATTCAAGGCGATGGCATTGCTCAGCAGAATTTCCGAGCCCGGGCCTTGCAGAAGAACGCCGACCTGCATATTTTTAACCAGGAATTTGAACTGTTCTTCACTCACTTTCAATGCCTCTTCCGCTTGTTTACGATCGGTAATATCCTGGAATATCTCCAGCAAGGCTTTCTTTCCTTTGTACCTCATTCCTGTATGGCTCACCTGGAATGTTCTCCCGCCTAAAACCCCCTGCGTTTCATACACCTCTGTCTCTCCTATTTTAATTCCTGACTGCAGGGGACAATCCAGGCACTGGCATTTATCATCCCGGTAAGCAATCCAGCATTTTTGGTTCAGGTTCTCCATTCCGGCCTGCTCCATCATAATTTCGTTCATGAAAAGAATATTCCCCTGTTCATCAACGATGTCCATTCCAAACGGGAGTGTTTGTAAAAGGAGTTTATTCAGATCATGGCTTTCCTTCAACGCTTTTTCAATCTGCCTGCGAATGGTAATATCATATCCCTGGGCAATGGTTGCCATGACGGAACCATCAGAAGCATGTATGACTGCAGAGTTCCAGAGAAAAGTATGAACCTGACCTTCTGCGTCCTGGATTTCAATTTCAACTTCATCCATTTTGTCGCCGGGGTCAGCCTTTAAAATGAGATCCATCGACTGTTTCCGGGTTGCAGGCGGAAAGAGAGTGGTGACTTTTTTCCCTGCTACTTCCGATGCTTTTTTCCCGGATAATCTTTCGAAGGCAGAATTGAATTTTGTGATTCTGAAATCGCTGTCCCACACTATGATAGGAGCATTCGCGTATTTTAACAGGTTTTCAAGGTAATCCCTTGTTTCACAAAGTTCTGTATCAACCTGTTTTCGTTCGGTGATATCCTGGATGGTACCGATCATTGTAAGGATGTTGCCTTCCGTGTCAAATTCAACATTCCCCAAACCATGTAACCACCTGGTTTGTCCGTCCGACTTGCGGATGATCCGGTATTCCTTGTTGAACGCCTTCCGATCATTTATAACTTCCTTTACCAGGTATTGATTCATCATTTCCCTGTCGTCAGGGTGGGTGATGTCGAGCCAGCCCTCCACGCTCCTGCGGTAACTCTTGTCGATACCGAAAATCTGGTCCAGCACTTCGGATGACTCCCAGAAACCGTTAATAAAATCTGTTTTGTACGACCCGATAGAAGCGGCTCGCTGCGATTCCCTGAAGAAATACTCGCTTTCCATTAAAGCAACTTCTGTATGTTTACGTTCAGTGATATCTAAGCAAATTCCGTTCATGCGCAGCGGCCCGCCATCCGGATCATAGGAAGTGCTGCCCAGGGCGCCAATCCACCGGATTTCGCCTGAAGGCAGGATGATACGGTACTCATTCTGCAACTGGCTGTGGTTCTGTATTGCAGCCTGCAGCTTTTCCTGCGCTCCTGCATGGTCGTCAGGATGCATTGCCCTGAGCCAAACTTCGA
>JANXXZ010000116.1 GCA_025350385.1 Bacteroidales bacterium | reverse complement strand
TTATTCACAGGAAATTACAAAAATTATGGGGACTGTGAAGGATGCCCTAACCGGACAACCCATGCCTTTTGTCAGTGTATATTTTAAGACAACCACAGTGGGCGCCACAACAGGATTTGACGGACAATATTCTTTTGAATCGCGTACAGCCGGCGATACTCTCATTGCTTCTTACGTAGGTTATGAAACTGAACAAAGATACATTCAGAAAAATCAGTTCCAGGTGGTGGATTTCAGCCTAAGTCCCACTGAATATAATCTTCCCGGAGTTGTTATAAGGCCGAAAGAGAATCCTGCCGAAATATTGTTGCGAAAGATTATTGAGCACAAGGATCAAAATGATCCGGATAAAGTAGAAACCTACCAGTGTGAGGTTTATACAAAAATGCAGTTCGACGTAAACAACCTGACCGAAAAATTTAAAAACCGTAAGGTCCTTGAACCTTTCAAGTTCATTTTCTCCAATATGGACACCAGCATTGTGAACGGGAAAGCTTATCTTCCGGTAATGCTCAGTGAAACCTTTTCGGATGTCTATTTCCGCCGGACACCCCGTGCACGCAAGGAATTTATTAAAGCTTCCAAGATTTCAGGCATTGAAAATCCAAGTTTATCTCAGTTCTCCGGCAACCTTGCCCAGGATGTAAATATTTACGACAACTTTATCAGCCTGTTCCAGAAAAATTTCCCCAGCCCTATATCTTCTCTGGGATTACTGTATTACAAGTATTACCTGATCGATTCCACTTTCATGAATGGGAAATGGTGTTATAACGTGATGTTTAAACCCCGGAGAAAGCAGGAATCGGCATTTATCGGAAATTTCTGGGTAAATGATACTTCATTTGCGGTGAAAAAAGTTGAAATGCGCATGATAAGCGATGCTAATGTCAATTTTATCAATGATATGGTCATCTCAGAAGAGTTTGACAAGGTCGACGGTAAGAGGTGGATGCTGACCCGCGACAGGATAGTTGCCGACTTTAACTTAGTTAATGAGGCCAGGAAGACTATGGGTTTTTACGGAACCCGGACCACTGTTTTCAGCAAGTTTGATTTTAATCCGGTCCGTGATGAAAAGATTTATTCTACGCCTAATAACATCATAGTATCGGACAATGCTGTGCGTCGTGATAAGGAATTCTGGAACCATTCACGTCCCGAAGCCCTTACCTACCGAGAAGCATCAGTTTACAATCTTGCTGATACCCTGCTCCAGATTCCGTTGTTTAACACATACATTGATTTGATCCGGATGGCTGTTACCGGTTATTATGTCAAGGGAAATTTTGAATTAGGCCCTTATTCCTCGTTATACAGCAACAATGCAGTTGAGGGGAACCGGTTCAGAATCGGCGGACGCACCAGTAATCATTTCAGCACCAGGACCCAGCTTGAAGGTTATTTTGCCTATGGCACCAGGGACCAGCTGTTTAAGTATAAAGCCGGAGTGATTTACATGCTTGGTAAAACTCCCGACAGGATACTTTCTGCTTCGTACAGACGCGATATGGAACAACTCGGGATAGGAGAAGATGCATTCAGCCAGGATTTTATTTTAAATTCCCTGTTTCGCCGAAATCCACAGAATAAATTATCAACCGTTGAAGAATTCAAGGGCACATACAAACATGAATGGTTTACGGGATTTACAAATTCCATTACTTTTTCACACCGGAACATCTATACTCTATATAGTGAAGGCATAAAACTCTATGATCCGGTCACCGATGATTATACTTCTCACAACCTGATTACAACCTCTGAAATTCAGTTTGATCTGCACTACGGCTACCGCGAAAAGCTGATAACAGGAGAGTTTGAACGCACCGTAGTTAGTTCATCCTATCCGGCTCTCGATTTTCAATATGCTTACGGAATTCCAAACCTTTTTAACAGTGATTTCGAATATCATCGCGCCAAATTCAGGGTTTCACAATGGTTTAACTGGATGTCGGTCGGTTGGTCAAAATACAACGTGGAAGTCGGGAAAACCTGGGGACGACTTCCTTACCCCCTTATGAAGATCCAATCAGGTAATGAAACATTCTGGTACGACGAAACAGCCTTCAACCTGATGAATTATTACGAATTCGTGAATGACGAATATGTTAGTTTCCTCTTCACCCATCACTTTGACGGATTTTTCCTGAACCGGATTCCTGCTATCAGGAAACTTAAATGGCGTGAAGTAGTTCAATTCCGGGGTGCAGCAGGGCATACCAGCCGGCAGAACCTTCAATTCAACTCATTCCCGGCAGGAACATATCCGCTGACTAAACCCTATTATGAAGCCGGTCTGGGAATCGAAAATATTTTCCGGTTCATCAGGGTTGATGGAATATGGCGGTTATCCTACAACGATCATCCGAATACCTCACGTTTCGGAATAATGATGTCATTGAATTTCGATTTTTAACGATACTCCTGAGACATTAGTAATTCACTATTCGGCCTGAAGTCCTGATATAACCAATATTTGGATTATTTTTGCCTGTCAATTTACTCCCTATGCTCCTTCGTACCGAAGAAATCGTAAAAAAATACCGCCAGCGTACCGTGGTGAATCATGTATCCATCCAGGTGGAACAGGGTGAAATTGTTGGATTGCTGGGACCTAA